>JAAXZP010000320.1 GCA_012719815.1 Christensenellaceae bacterium | reverse complement strand
CGATAAGGCCAGAGTGGCTGCCGACGCGCCCGTCCGCGTAGACGCAGTAGCCGCGCTCGGCGGTATAGATCATCAGCGGGCGGCCCGACCTCAGCCGCAGTTCCTCGACTTGCGGCAGTAGGGCTGTGGATACGGCTTTTATCGCCGCGTTGATATGGGCAGGAAGATACCTCTCAAGGACGTAAGTCGATTCAATCATTTGTTTCATGGTAATGTATATGACTTATGGCGTGCGTTTAATAACTGAAAATAAAAAAGGCGGCAATACCGCCCTTTTTAAGCCACGTATTGAGCTTAGTTTTTTAGATGCTCGCAATCAGGCCGCCCGCGTCGATAATGCGCTGCATGAACGGCGGGAACGGCTCTGCCTGGAACGTAAGCCCCTTTGTATTGTTCTTAATCACGCCGCTCGCGAGGTCCACCTCCAGCTCGTCGCCGGCGTCGGTGTTTTTCACCGCCTCTTCGCATTCCAGTATCGGCAGGCCGATGTTGATGGCGTTGCGGAAAAATATGCGCGCAAACGTGATGGCAATCACGCAGGATATGCCGGACGCCTTGATGGCGATGGGCGCGTGCTCGCGCGAGGAGCCGCAGCCAAAGTTCATCCCCGCCACGATGATGTCGCCCGGCTGCACCGTTTTGACGAAATCCTTGTCGATATCCTCCATGCAGTGGGCGGCGAGTTCCTTCTCATCCGACGTGTTGAGATAGCGCGCGGGTATGATCACGTCGGTATCCACGTTGTTTCCGTATTTATATACCTTGCTCATGACCGGTTTCCTTCCTTATATATTTGCGGGATCTTCGATGCGGCCCGTCAGCGCCGAGGCAGCCGCCACCGCCGGGCTGGCGAGGTACACCTCGGATTTCACATGGCCCATGCGGCCCACAAAGTTGCGGTTCGTGGTGGACACGCAGCGCTCGCCCGCGGCGAGTATGCCCATGTGGCCGCCCAGGCACGGCCCGCAGGTGGGCGTGGAAACCACGGCGCCCGCTTCCACGAAGTCCGCGAGCAGCCCTTCCTTCATCGCCTGCAGGTAAATGGCCTGCGTGCCGGGGAACACGATGACGCGCACGCCCTTTTTCACCTTGCGGCCGCGCAGTATTTCCGCCGCGATGCGCAGGTCGGTGATGCGCCCGTTGGTGCACGACCCGATGACCACCTGGTCGATGGGGATGTCGCCCACCTCGTCGATGGTGCGGGTGTTCTCCGGCAGGTGCGGGAACGCGACGGTGGGCCTTAAAGCACCCATGTCTATCTCGATCACGCGGGCGTATTCCGCGTCCTCGTCCGCCTCGAAAACAGTGTAAGGCCGCGACGCGTGCTCGCTTAAGTATTCGACCGTCTGCTCGTCCACCGGGAATATGCCGTTCTTTGCGCCCGCCTCAATAGCCATGTTGGCGACAGTGAACCTGTCGTCCATCGTGAGGCTGGATATATCGCCGGCGTATTCCATGGACTGGTAGAGCGCGCCGTCCACGCCGATCATGCCGATGATGGGGAGAATCAGGTCCTTGCCCGACACCCATTTTGGCAGCTTGCCTTTAAGCCTGAACTGAATGGCAGCCGGCACCTTGAACCAGCAGGTGCCGCGCGCCATGGCCGCCGCAAGATCGGTGCTGCCCACGCCGGTGGAAAACGCGCCCAGCGCGCCGTAAGTGCAGGTGTGCGAATCCGCACCGATAATGGCGTCGCCCGGCACCGCCAGCCCCTTCTCGGGGATAAGGCAGTGCTCAATGCCCATCTCGCCCACCTCAAAGTAGTTGACGATGCCGTATTCCTTGGCGAACTCGCGCAGAAGTTTTGCCTGCTCCGCCGCCTTGATGTCCTTATTGGGCGTAAAATGGTCCGGCACGATGGCGATCTTTTCCCTATCGAACACCGAGGTGCGTCCGGTGCGCTTAAACTCGCGGATGGCAACCGGCGTCGTGATGTCGTTGCCCAGCGCGAGGTCCAGCTTCGCCTCGATGAACTGGCCGGCATGGACTTTATCGAGCCCCGCCTTGCTCGCCAGTATTTTTTGCGTCATTGTCATGCCCACAGGATCAGCCCTCCAGCTTCATTTGATAATAGTAACGGTTGATTGCGTCCACATACGCCCGGACGCTCGCTTCCACCACGTCGGTGGAAAGGCCGCGGCCGCGCATCTTCCTGCCGTTCTTCGCCAGCTTCACGATCACTTCGCCCTGGGCGTCCTTGCCGCCCGTCACCGAACGGACGACGTAGTCCTCCAGCACAAAGTTCTCGCCGACGCACCGCTCCACCGCGTTGAACGCCGCGTCCACCGGGCCGTCGCCCGTCGCCGCTTCTTCGATGGACTTGCCTTCATGCAGCAGCTTCACCACCGCGGTAGCCGTCATCTAATTGCCGCTGTTGATTACAAACGTGTCGAATATGAACTCGCTGGGCATTTCAAACGTATCCGATTCCACCAGCGCCCTGAGGTCGAGGGCGGTCACCTCTTTCTTGCGGTCGGCCAGCACCTTGAACTTCTCGAAAGCGGCGCTGATCTGCTCGTCGGTGAGCGCATACCCGAGTTCCTTCAGGCGCTCTGAGAACGCGTGCTTGCCCGAGTGTTTGCCTAATACGATGACGTTCTCCGGCAGGCCGATGGACTCGGGCGTCATGATTTCATACGTCTTCTTGTTGGCCAGCACGCCGTGCTGGTGGATGCCCGCCTCGTGCGCGAACGCGTTGGCACCCACGATGGCCTTGTTGGGCTGTACCGACACGCCGGTAATCGTCGAAACAAGCCGCGACGAGTTGTAAATCTGCCTGGTGTTGATATTCGTCGTGATGCCGTACAAATCCTGGCGGGTGACCAGCGCCATCACAACTTCTTCCAGCGACGCGTTGCCCGCGCGCTCGCCGATGCCGTTGATGGTGCACTCGGCCTGCGTCGCGCCCGCACGGATAGCCGCCAGCGTGTTCGCGACGGCCAAGCCAAGGTCGTTATGACAGTGCACCGACAGCTCCACCTTCTCGATGCCGCGCACGTTCTCCCTGATGCCGCGGATCAGCTCGTAGAACTCCTCCGGCATCGCGTAGCCCACGGTATCCGGTACATTGATACGCGTGGCGCCCGCTTTTATGACAGCCTCAAACACGCGGTATAAAAATTCCGGCTCGCTGCGCGACGCGTCTTCCGCGGAGAATTCGACGTCGCTGCACAGCGACTTGGCGTAGCGCACCGCTTCCTCCGCCTGGGCCAGCACTTCGTCGGGCGTCATCTTGAGCTTATACTGCATATGGATGGGCGACGTGGCCAGAAACGTGTGGATGCACGGGTTGGCCGCTCCTTTCAGCGCCTCGTACGAGCGCTCGATGTCCTTTTTCAGCGCGCGCGAAAGGCTGGCCACCGTGGCGTTTTTCACCGTCTCCGCAATGGCCTTCACAGCCATGAAATCTCCGGGCGACGCGATCGCAAATCCAGCCTCAATCACGTCTACGCCGAGCTTTTCCAGCTGGCGCGCCACCTCCAGCTTTTCCTGCAGGTTCATGCTGCATCCCGGCGACTGCTCGCCGTCGCGCAGCGTTGTGTCGAAAATCCTGATCGTTTTCATGAAGTTATCTCCCTTCAGTGTTATTTGTCTGTGGATCCCGCGTTTTGTTTCGCCGGCTATAAACAAAAAAGCCTTACGTCAACAGAGACGTAAGACTACGCGGTACCACTCTGCTTACGGTTAATAAACCGTCAGCTCTGCAGGGCACGACATGATGCCCGTACTCGTGTAACGTCGAGTCACCACGTCTGTGCCTACTCACGGTTCGGCACAGCAGCTTCGGAGCGAGCTTCGTCGATCATGTCCTGCCGTCTTTTACCAAACGACGGCTCTCTGCAAGGCCAGGATTCGACTACTGTTCTCCTTCATCGCCTTTATTGAGCGCTATTATAGAATGAGGACAAGCTTTCTGTCAACTATTTTCAATAAGTTAATTTATTCACAATAGCATCAGCTTTTTTTCACGGCCTCCGCCACCTGACGCGCCACGTCTGTCATCACAGCGGCGATCTCCGCGTCTATCCCGGCCATGCCGGATTCCGTCAGCGCGGCGAGCTCCGGCTTCATCGGCAGCTCTCCCAGCAGACGGACGTCCAGCGCGTTGTAGAAATCCTCGTGCATATCGCCGTACAGCCGTATCGACTCGCCGCAGTGCGGGCAGATAAGGCGGCTCATGTTCTGCACCGCGCCCAGCAGCGGGATATTCAGCTGCCTGACCATGTTCACGGCCTTCGCGACAATCATCGACACCATGTCCTGCGGCACAGTGACCATCACCATGCCGGAGAGCGGTATGGACTGCATCACCGTGAGAGCCACGTCGCCGGTACCCGGCGGCAGGTCGATTATAAGGTAGTCCAGCTCGCCCCAGAACACGTCTTCCCAGAACTGCTTCACGGTTCCCGATATGATGGGCCCGCGCCATATCACCGGCTGGCGCTCGTCAGGCAGAAAAAAGTTGAGTGATACCGCCTTGATGCCGTCCGCCTCCGCCGGTATAATGCCCAGCTCGCTCTGCGTCAGCTTGGCGTCCCTGATGCCCAAAAGCCGCGGTATGCGGGGGCCCGTGATGTCCGCATCCAGTATGCCGACGCTGTAACCCAGCGCTTTCAGCGCCCTGGCGAGCAGCACCGATACCGTGGATTTGCCCACGCCGCCTTTGCCACTCATCACGCCGATCACGTGCTTTATGTCGTTATATGGATTGTTTTTGATGGTGCAGGTCGGCTGTGAATTGCATTTTCCCCTGCTCGGGCAGTGTTCGCAATCGGCCATGGTTTTCTCCTTATAAATCTGTTTTTGGTCCATATGATTCTATGCCCGCGCTGTGGAAATGTCAACCGAAATCACCGCAGCAGGCCGGATTTATTGGATATTGCGCCCCGGCAACGAATCAAGTATGATGAATGAAGCTGAGGAAAAGGCGTGAATCCGCAAAAAATGTACTTCCGGGTATTGAATATTTATTCAGCATATTGTATAATTATTAGCAATAAATTTTGAGAGGTTGATACGATGGAGAAAATGAAAGTGCTGTTGGCTTATTCGGGCGGGCTGGACACCTCGGTGATCATCCCGTGGCTGAAGGAAAATTACGACTGCGAAGTGATCGCCATGGCGGCGGACGTCGGCCAGGGCGAGGAATTAGAGCCGCTTCACGAAAAGGCGATCAAAAGCGGCGCCAGCAAGCTGTATATCGAAGATTTGAAAGAAGAGTTCGTCACCGATTTCATCTTCCCCACGCTCAAGGCAGGCGCGGAGTACGAGAAGAAATACCTGCTGGGCACCTCGATGGCGCGGCCCGTCATCGCCAAGCGCCTGGTGGAAATCGCCCGCAAGGAAGGCTGCACCGCCATCAGCCACGGCGCGACCGGCAAGGGCAACGACCAGGTGCGTTTCGAGCTGACCATCAAGGCGCTTGCGCCCGACATGAAGATCATCGCGCCCTGGCGCATCTGGGATATCAAATCGCGCGAGGACGCCATCGCGTATCTGGAAGAGCGCGGCCTGCCGGTGCCGGTGTCCAAAAAGCGCCCCTACAGCATGGACCGCAACCTGTGGCATCTGAGCCACGAGGGCAGCGACCTGGAAGACCCGTGGAACGAGCCCCAGGACGACCTGTATATGATCTGCACGCCGCCGGAACAGGCACCGGATAAGCCCGCCTATGTGACGATCGGCTTTGAAAAGGGCGTTCCGGTGTCGGTGGACGGCGAGAAGCTCTCCCCCGTGGCGCTCATCGAGAAGCTCAACGAGCTGGGCGCGCAGCACGGCGTCGGTATCGCCGACATGGTGGAAAACCGCCTGGTGGGCATGAAGAGCCGCGGCGTGTACGAGACGCCGGGCGGCACCATACTCTACGAGGCGCACCGCGCGCTGGAGTCGCTCACCATCGACCGCGACACGCTGCACTACAAGGAAGGCGTTGCGATCAGGTTTGCGGAACTGGTTTACTACGGCCAGTGGTATACCCCGCTGCGCGAAGCGCTGTCCGCGTTCGTGGACGCTACGCAGCAGACAGTGACGGGCGACGTACGCATCAAGCTGTATAAGGGCCGCTGCACCGCTGTGGGCATACAGTCGCCGTATTCGCTGTACAGTGAAGAATTCGCCACATTCAGCCGCGACGAAGTGTACAATCACAAGGACGCCGAGGGCTTCATCAACCTGTTCGGCCTGCCGATTAAGGTGAAGGCGTTGCTGGATCAGAAGAGGGAGCAAAAATGAGCAAAAAGATGTGGGGCGGGCGGTTTACCACCGAGACGGACGCCTTAGCCGCCGGCTTTCATTCGTCCATCTCATTCGACTGCCGCCTGGCCCGCGTCGATATTATGGGCAGCATCGCCCATGCCCGGATGCTGGGCAAAACGGGCATCATCTCCGCAGAGGACAGCGAGAAAATCATCTCCGGACTCAAGGGGATATTGGCGGACATCGACGCGGGCGCCGTCTCGTTCTCCGAGCAGGACGAGGACATTCATATGAACGTGGAGCGGCTGCTGACGGAGCGCATCGGGGATGCGGGCAAGCGGCTGCATACCGGCCGCAGCCGCAACGACCAGGTGGCGCTGGACGTGCGCATGTTCCTGCTGGAAGCCTGCGACAGCCTGACGGCGCTGTGCAGGGAACTGATGGGTGTGCTCGCCGACATCGCTTCGGACAACCTTAGCACCATCATGCCCGCGTATACGCACCTGCAGAAGGCGCAGCCCACCACGCTGGCGCACCACCTGATGGCGTACGCCGAGATGCTGCGCCGCGACTGCGTGCGCTTCGGCAACGCGCGTGCCGCCGCCAACATGATGCCGCTGGGTTCCGGCGCGCTGTGCGCCACGACATACCCGCTGGACAGGCACATGGTGGCGCAGGAGCTGGGCTTTGACGACATCACGCCCAACAGCATGGACGCCGTGGCGGACCGCGACTGCGTGCTGGATTTCATATACGCGTGCGCCGTCTGCGCGATGCACCTCTCCCGCCTTTCGGAAGAGATCGTGCTGTGGTCCACCGGCGAGTTCGGGTTCATCAGCCTGAGCGACGCGTATTCCACCGGCTCGTCCATCATGCCGCAGAAAAAGAATCCGGACATGGCGGCGCTGATCCGCGTCAAAACGGGCCGGGTTTACGGCGACCTGATTGCGCTGCTGACGGTGATGAAGGGTCTGCCGCTCGCGTACAACAAGGACATGCAGGAAGACAAAGAGGCGCTGTTTGACGCCTACGACACGCTGGCAGCCTGCCTGCCGGTGATGTCCGGCATGCTGCGCACTGCCGAGTGGCGCAAGGACAATATGCGGGCCGCCGCCGGGCGCGGTTTCACCACCGCGACGGATGCGGCGGACTACCTCGTGCGCAAGGGCCTCCCCTTCCGTGCCGCGCACGAAGTGGTGGGCAGGCTGGTGCTGTACTGCGAGCAGCACGGCAAGGCGCTCACCGACCTCTCGCTGGCGGAGCTTAAGCAGATGTCGGAACTCTTTTCCGAGGACGTATACGACGCGCTGTCCCTGGAGGCCTGCGTGCAGCGCCGCGCGGTGCCGGGCGGCCCCAGCGTGCAGAGCGTGCAGAATCATATCGACCTCATCCGCGGGTTTCTGGCACAGAAATAACCGATAACAACAAAGCCGGGCATCCATTCTGGAATGTCCGGCTTATTTTGTGTCTATGCAAAACCTGCGCTATTTCTACCTCACCTGTCCGCCGCCGCGTATGATGTATTTATACGTCGTCAGTTCCTCCAGCCCCATGGGCCCGCGGGCGTGCAGCTTCTGCGTGCTGATGCCGATCTCCGCGCCGAAGCCGAACTCGCCGCCGTCCGTGAAGCGCGTGGATGCGTTGACGTACACCGCCGCCGCGTCCACCTGCGCGAGGAATTTCTCCGCGTTGGCGTAATCCTTCGTCACGATAGCTTCCGAGTGCTTCGTGCCGTACCTGTTGATATGGGCGATCGCTTCGTCCACGCTGCCCACCACTTTCACGGCGAGTATATAGTCCAGATACTCGGTGTAATAGTCCTCCTCCGTCGCTTCCTTCGCGTCGATGATGGCGCGTGTTTTCTCGCAGCCGCGCAGCTCTACATTAGACAGCCGCGCCGCCATTTTGGGCAGGAATTCCGCCGCAACGGTCTCGTGCACCAGCAGCGACTCCGCCGCGTTGCACACCGAAGGCCGGCTGGTCTTGGCGTTGTGTATGATCTCCACCGCCATATCAATATCGGCGAATTCGTCGACGTACACATGGCAGTTGCCCGTACCCGTCTCGATGACCGGAACGGTCGCGTTTTTGACCACGCTCTGTATCAGCCCGGCGCCGCCGCGCGGTATCAGCACGTCGATTACGCCGTTTAAGCCCATCATGTATGTGGCCGCCTCACGGGAAGTGTCGTCGATCAGCTGGATGGCGTCCGCCGGGAACCCGGCCTCGTCCGCCGCAGCGCGCAGCACGCTGACGATCGCCATGTTGGAATGGATGGCGTCGCTGCCGCCGCGCAGCACCACCGCGTTGCCCGTCTTCAGGCACAGCCCCGCAGCGTCGGAAGTCACGTTGGGCCGTGCCTCGTATATGATGCCGACCACGCCCAAAGGCACGCGCTGTTTGCTGATGGCCAGGCCGTTGGGCCGCAGCGTGCCGTGGATGACCTCGCCCACCGGGTCGCGCAGCGCCGCCACTTCGCGCAATCCCTGCGCCATGCCCTGTATGCGCTGATGCGAGAGCGACAGCCGGTCGATCATAGCGGCTGCAGTGCCCCTCTCCTTCGCCGCCGCTACGTCCTTTTCGTTGGCGGCGAGTATATCGTCTGCATTGGCGACAAGCGCGTCCGCCATGGCGAGCAGCGCCCTGTTTTTCTCTTCCGCACCCATGCAGGCCAGCAGCATCGAGGCCTGTTTGGCTTTCTGCGCCTTTTCCAGTACGTGCCTCATCGTATCCCTCCACCCGTGTATTAGGGTTATTATAACATTGTTTGCATATGAAGTCACCAGGCGGTATAATACTGTGTCATGGAGGGCGCTGTATGACGCTGGACGGACTCACGCTGCATCTTATCGTAGAGGAACTCAAGGAACCGGTTATCGGCTGCAAGGTGGACAGGGTTCACCAGCCCCAGCCGGATACCGTGGTGCTGACGCTGCGCGCGCCGGGGAAAAACCCCAGGCTGCTAATCAGCGCGGGCGCCTCCGATTCGCGGCTGCACCTGACGCAGCAGAAATACGCCAATCCCATATCGCCGCCGATGTTCTGCATGTTCCTGCGCAAGCATGTTATTGGCGCGAAGATTACCGACGTGCAGCAGACGGGCCTTGAGCGTATCGTGCGCATCTCGCTGGAAGCCAAAGACGAGCTGGGCCTGCCGCGTACGCTGACACTGGTGGCCGAGCTGATGGGCAAATACTCCAACGTGATACTGCTCAATGAGCAGGGCGTCATCATGGACAGCCTGCGCCATGTGTCGTCGGCGCAGAGCCGCGTCCGCAGCGTGTTCCCCGGCCTGAATTATGAAGAGCCGCCGTCCTCCAAGCTGAATCCCCTGACCATATCGCGGGCCACGCTGGCGGAGATGCTGGGCAAGCGCGGCAAAACGAAGATGAAAAGCTACCTGTCGCAGTTCCTTCAGGGCATATCCTCGCAGACGGCGGACGAGCTGCTGTGGCGCTACATGCCGGAAGGCTACGAGGAGCACCCCCGCGAGGCCGAGCGGCTCGCCGACGTGATACTGGGTTTCTTTAAGGAACTGGCATCGCCCCGTCCGACGATGTACTTCCGCGACGGCGTTCCGTTCTTCTTCGCGCCGCGGCATTACCGCAGCGTGGCGGCGCAGTCCGTGCAGCGTTTTGATACCGCCAACGCGATGGGGGACGCGTATTATCATCGCCTGCGCGAGGTTGAAGCGTTCACGCGAAAGCGGGATAATTTGATCAAACTCACGCAGAAGCACATGGACCGGCTCGGCCAGACGCTGCAGAAGCAGCTGGAAAGCCTGGAGCAGCCCAAAAAGGCCGAGCGCCACAAAATGCTGGGCGACATCATCACGGCCAACATATACCGCATCAGCCGCGGCCAGCGTTCGCTAGTCGCGCAGGACTACGAGACGGGCGAGGAAGTTTCCATCGAGCTGGACCCGCGCCTTTCCCCCGCCGCCAACGCGCAGCAGCACTATAAGCGGTACAACAAGCTCAAGGCCAGCCTGGATATAACCATCAGCCGCATGGCGGAAACCAAAAAAGAGCTTGCCTTTCTGGACATCGTGCTGGTGTCTCTGGACGCGTGCGAAACGCTCAATGAGCTCGCCGAAGTGGAATACGAGCTGGCGCGGGCCGGGTACGCCCCGCAGGCCAAGACCGTGCCGCAGAAATCCGCGCAGGCACCGTCTCAGCCGCACAGGTTTATTTCCTCGGACGGCTATGTGATACTCGCCGGCAAGAACAACCGGCAGAACGACCTGCTCACGATGAGGACTGCGGAACCGGACGACATCTGGCTGCATACCAAGGACATCCCCGGCGCGCACGTGCTGATCACCGGCGCAAAGGGGAATGCGCCCGAAACCACGCTGCTGGAGGCGGCGTCCATCGCGGCGTATCTCAGCAAGGCGAAGAACAGCGGCAAGGTCGCTGTGGACTATGCGCTGCGCAAAAACGTGCGCAAACCCAGCGGCGCAAGGCCCGGCATGGTGATATACGATAACTACCAGACCATACTGGTAAGCCCAAGCCGGGAAATTTTTGAACGCCTTGCCGCCCCGACGGGAAATCCCTAGCCTGTTATTCCGGTATGATGTTTTTCCGCAAATAAAAAAGACCTGTGAAGGTCTTTTTTTGAAGCATGAGGCAATCCGCTTATTTCCTTTCGAGTTCCTGCTCCGGCACGTCGGAATCTTCCACCGAGGCGATAGCGCCCTTGGTGAACACCAGGCGCACCTTGTCGGGCAGCGCTTCGATGGTCACAAGGTCTTCCTTGACCGCCACGACTTTGCCGTATAAACCGCCGATGGTCTTGACCATCTTGCCGGGCTTTATGCTTTCCATCAGCTCCTGAAGCTGTTTCTTGCGCTTCCGCTGGGGGATAATCATCATGACAATAAAGATGGCGAATATAGCGACCATCATTAATATCGAGGCAAAATTACTATCCATATCTCTCCACTACCATCCTTCTCTTTTGAGTTCTTCGAGTACTAATAATATCTGACCGGCGGCCAATTATCAACAACTTTTTTATTTCTACCCCTGATAGTTTGCAAAAAATTCATTTTTAAAGGCTAAAAAACGGTCTTCCTCAATCGCACGCCGGATTTCTTTCATAAACTGAACGGACGTGTGTATGTTGTGGATAGTGAGCAGCGTCGCGCCCAGTATCTCCCCCGCCTTAACAAGATGACGGATGTAAGCCCTCGTGAAGTGGCGGCAGGTATAGCAGGTGCACCCCTCTTCGATGGGGCTGAAATCCCGCGCGTATTGCGCGTTGCGCACCACCAGCCGGCCGTTGCGCGTGAGCGCCGTGCCGTTGCGCGCCATGCGGGTCTGCAGCACGCAGTCGAACATGTCCACGCCGCGCGCCACGCCGTCCACAAAGCAGTCGAAGCTGCCCACGCCCATCAGATACCGCGGCTTGTTTTCCGACAACAGCGGTACCGTTATGTCCAGCATTTCGTTCATCAGCGGTTTGGGCTCGCCCACCGACAGCCCGCCGATGGCGTTGCCCGGGAAATCCATCGAGTCGATGACTTTGGCGCTCTCCTTGCGCAGGTCCGCGTACGTGCCGCCCTGCACGATGCCGAACAGCGCCTGGTCCTCGCGCGTCTTGGCGTCCTTGCAGCGCTGCGCCCAGCGGTGCGTGCGTTCCATCGCCGCGGCAACGGCATCGTATTCCGCGGGCCACGGGCTGCACTCGTCGAACGCCATGATAATGTCCGCGCCCAGCGCCTCCTCGATTTCGATTGCCTTCTCCGGCGTCAGCATGTGCCGCGAGCCGTCCAGGTGGGACGCAAACAGCACGCCTTCTTCGGTGACCTTGCGCAACGCGCCCAGCGAAAACACCTGAAAGCCCCCGCTGTCGGTGAGTATCGGGCGGTCCCAGTTCATGAATTTGTGCAGGCCGCCCGCCTCGCGCACCAGTTCGTGGCCCGGCCGCATATACAGGTGGTACGTGTTGGCGAGCAGTATCTCGGCGCCCGCTTCCTTCACCTGGTCCGGCGTTAAGGCCTTCACCGTGGCCTGCGTGCCCACCGGCATAAATACCGGCGTTTTCACCTCGCCGTGCGGCGTTTTCAGCACGCCGGTACGGCCCAGCGTATCCCTGCATTTTTTCTCTATCGTAAAGCTAATCGCCATCGTCCCTCCGGAAAGCCTATAATATCAGCATCGCGTCGCCGAAGCTGAAGAAGCGGTACCGCCTTTCCACCGCGTCCCTGTAAAGCGCCAGCGTTTCCTTATGCCCCGCAAACGCACAGACCAGCATGAGGAGCGTGGATTCGGGAAGGTGAAAATTGGTGACCAGCGCGTCCACCGCCTTGAAGCGGTAGCCCGGCTTGATGAATATATCCGTTTCACCGCTGCCCGCATGCACCACGCCCGCCTCGTCGGACACCGATTCCAGCGTGCGCACGCAGGTGGTGCCCACCGCCACGATACGGCCGCCGCTTTGCCGCGCGGCGTTGATGGCTTCTGCGGCTTCTTCGGACACGTGGTAGTGCTCGCTGTGCATCACGTGGTCTTCCACCGATTCCACCTTCACCGGGCGGAAGGTACCAAGCCCGACGTGCAGCGTCAGCCGCGCGATGACAACCCCCATCGACACGATTTTGTCCAGCAACTCGGGCGTGAAATGCAGGCCGGCTGTCGGCGCGGCGGCAGAGCCTTCCTCGCGCGCGTACACCGTCTGGTAGCGCGACGGGTCGCTGAGCTTCTCGTGGATGTAGGGCGGCAGCGGCATCTCGCCCAGTTCGTCCAGTATCGCCTCGAACACGCCGTCGAACGAAAACCGGACTTCGGTGACGCCGTCTTCCTTTTTCTTCAAAATCGTGGCGGACAGCCTGTCCGAGAACACGACCTCATCGCCGGCTTTAAGCTTCCTGCCCGGCTTCATGATGATATCCCACGTGTCCAGCGAAATCCGGCGCAGCAGCAGAAACTCCACCGCGCGCTGTGTTCCCCTTTTCACGCCGTACAGCCGCGCGGGAATCACCTTGGTGTCGTTGATGACCAAAACGTCTCCCGGGCGCAGGTATTCGACGATATCGGAAAATACGCGGTGCTCCACTTCGTGCGTTTCCCGGTTGTACACCAGCAGCCGCGATGCGTCTCTTTTCTCCAAAGGCGTCTGGGCGATCAGCGATTCGTCCAGCTCGTAGTAAAAGTCGCTTGTCTTCAATCATTCCTCCGGCAGGTCCAATTTGATCTGCTGCGATGCACTGGCGTTATACGGACAGCCGAGGTGCGCGTACGCCAGCGGCGTGGCCACACGCCCGCGCGGCGTCTTATTGATAAAACCGATCTGTATCAGGTACGGTTCGTACACGTCCTCAATGGTGACGCTCTCCTCGTTGGTGGCGGCGCACAGCGTATCCAGCCCTACCGGACCGCCGCCAAACTTGTAGATGATGGTCTCCAGTATCGCCCTGTCCACGCTATCGAGGCCCATCTCGTCCACCTCAAGCTGCTCCAGGCCGTACCGCGCGATGTCCAGCGTCACCCTGCCGCAGCCGTTAACTTCCGCGAAATCGCGCACGCGGCGCAGCAGCCGGTTGGCCACGCGCGGCGTTCCGCGGGACCGCGAGGCGATCTCCAGCGCAGCGTCGTCATCGATGGCAATGTTTAGTATGTCCGCGGACCGGCGTATAATCAGCGCCAGCTCCTCCGGCGTGTACATCTGCAGGCGGTGGATCACGCCGAAACGGTCGCGCAGCGGCGACGTCAGCTGCCCGGCGCGCGTGGTGGCCCCTACCAGCGTAAAATGCGGCAGCCCGAGCCGCAGCGTGCGCGCCGACGGCCCCTTGCCGATGATGATGTCCAGCGCGTAGTCCTCCATCGCGGGGTATAATACCTCTTCCACGCTGCTGTTTAAACGGTGGATCTCGTCTATGAACAGCACGTCGCCCTTGTTGAGGTTGGTGAGTATCGCCGCGAGGTCGCCCGGCCGTTCGATGGCAGGCCCGGAGGTGACGCGGATGTTCACGCCCATTTCGGCGGCGATAATAT
>JAAXZP010000319.1 GCA_012719815.1 Christensenellaceae bacterium | reverse complement strand
GAACAAAGCCCGGTGCACATAGTACCTCATTCATCCGAATATGGCGACCTGGCCGACGCTCATCGATATTGCTTCGAGTTCCCTAACCGTATTCGGCCTCACGGAAGACGGCCGGGTTGTCGTGTCGTCAGCCCTGGAAGACTGGGATTTCACCGGCATCAACGGCTGGCTGGACATCGTGGA
This sequence comes from Christensenellaceae bacterium, assembly GCA_012719815.1. GTDB lineage: Bacteria > Bacillota > Clostridia > Christensenellales > SZUA-584 > SZUA-584. The sequence goes on along the minus strand of JAAXZP010000319.1, from coordinate 8,798 downwards.
TATCGACGCTTCCTACGACCATTTGCTGGGCCTTAAATCCAACGGTACCGTCGTCGCCGCAGGCGACAACTCTTATGGAGAGTGCAACGTCTCGGGCTGGACGGATATCGTGGCGGTCGCTGGCGGCGATGAGCACAGCGTGGGTCTCAAAGCGGACGGCACCGTGGTCGCCGTGGGCAGCAATTACTTTGGAGAGTGCAACGTCTCGAGCTGGACGGATATCGTGGCGGTCGCCGCCGATCTGGGCATCACTGTCGGACTCAGAAAGGACGGCACCGTGCTGGCGGCAGGCTCCAACTATAAAGACCGGGCCAGCGTTTCCACCTGGACGGACATTGTGGCCGTCAGCGCCAGCATCACCCATACCGTCGGCCTTAGGTCCGACGGCACCGTCGTCGCCACAGGGGCCAACGATAAGGGCGAATGCAACGTCTCGGCCTGGACGGACATCGTAGCTGTTGCCGCAGGCTTCCATATTACGGTCGGCGTCAAATCGGACGGCACGGTCGTCTACGCCGGAGAAGACGATATTGACACTATGGAGATGGTCAATTGGAGCGGCGTGGGCTTTGCCAGCCGTGCCGGCGAAGCGTAACCAGTAAGGAGCCGTACACAATAAAAAAGCCGCCGGAGCACCTGCCCCGGCGGCTGTAACCTTGAGCTTATTTCGCAAACGTCCTCACGCGGATCACGCTGCCCACGCGGCGGATTTCCTCCACCGCTTCTTCCGGTATGCTCTCGTCCAGGTTGATCAGCGTATACGCGATATCCCCCCTGGATTTGTTCACCATGTCGGCGATGTTCGCGCCCGATGCCGCCAGTATCGCGGTCATCTTGCCCACCATGCCGGAGATGTTCTTGTGGATCACGGCGATGCGGAACTTGCCGGTAAACGGCAGCACCGCGCCGGGCATGTTCACCGAGTTGACGATGTCGCCCGTCTCCAGGTAATCCCTGAGCTGCTTGGCCGCCATCCTCGCGCAGTTCTCCTCGGATTCCGGCGTGGACGCGCCCAGATGCGGAATGCAGATCACTTTCTCATGCTCCAGCAGCCTTGCGTTCGGGAAATCGGTCACATACCGGAAAAGCCGGCCTTCATCCAGCGCTTTGAGCAGCGGGTCATATTCCACCAGCCCGTTGCGCGCAAAGTTCAGCAGCACCGCGCCCGGCTTCATCTTCGCTATCTCCGCCTCCCCGATGAAGTGCTTGGTGTTGTCCATCAGCGGCACATGCAGCGTGACGTAGTCGGACACCGACAGCAGCTGTTCCAGGCTCAGCGCACGCTGCACGCCATGATCCAGCCCCCAGGCGGACTCGATGGATATATACGGGTCGTAGCCGATTACCTTCATGCCGAGAGACCGCGCCGCGTTGGCCACCATCACGCCGATGGCGCCCAGGCCGATCACGCCCAGCGTCTTGCCCAGAAGCTCAGGCCCCACAAACTGTTTCTTGCCCTTTTCCACCTGCGCCAGCACGTCGTCGCAGGTCCCCTTCAGCGATTTCACCCACGAAGTCGCTTCGATCAGATGCCGGCTCGCCAGCAGCATGCCGGCCAGCACCAGCTCCTTCACGCCGTTGGCGTTGGCGCCCGGCGTGTTGAACACGACGATACCTTTCTCAGCGCAGGCCTGAACCGGAATGTTATTGACGCCCGCGCCCGCCCGCGCGATGGCGATCAGTTTGCCCTCGAGCGGCAGGTCGTGGCAATTGGCGCTGCGCACCAGTATCGCATCATACTCCTCAAAGTCGTCGGCCACCTGATAGCTGTCCGGCTTTAAATAGTCATAGATGGCATCGGAGATCGAATTCAACTTCTTGATTTTAAACATTGCGCTCTATCCTCCAAAAGCTTAAACACTTTGTTATGCGTTCTTCTCAAAGTCCTTCATCACTTCGATAAGCTTTTTCACGCCCTCAATGGGCATCGCGTTGTAGATGCTCGCGCGCATCCCGCCCACGCTGCGGTGCCCCTTGATGTTGACGATGCCTTCCTCCTTGCACCTGGCGATGAACTTTTTGTCCAGCTCCTCGCTGCCCGTCACAAACGGCACGTTCATCAGCGAGCGGTCCTTTTTCTCCGCGGTTCCCTTAAACAGCGACGAGCTGTCCAGGTAATCGTACAGCAGCTTGGCTTTCTGCTCGTTCAGCTTCTGCATGGCCGGCACGCCGCCGTTTTTCAACAGATGCTCAAACACCAGCCCAGCGATGTAAATCGCGTACGTGGGCGGCGTGTTATACAGCGAGCCGTTGTCCGCGTGCGTCTTGTAGTCCAGCATCGTGGGAATGTTCGCCGGCGCCCTGCCAATGAGGTCCTTGCGGATAATGACCACCGTTAAGCCCGCGGGCCCGATATTCTTCTGCGCCCCGGCGTAAATCAGCCCGTAATCGTTCACATTGATCACTTCAGACAGTATGCAGGACGACATGTCCGCCACGATGGGCAGTCCGCCCGTATCCGGCAGCTTGGTATACCGCGTGCCGTATATGGTGTTGTTGGGCGTGATATGCACATAGTCCGCACCGCCCTTGAACATGTCGGCATTCAGCTCGGGGATATACGAGAACGTCCTATCCTCAGAGGAAGCCGGCACGATCACCTCGCCTACCTTTTTGGCTTCGGCAATCGCCTTCTTGCTCCACATGCCGGTGTTCACATAATAAGCGCGCCTGTGCCTGGTCATCAGGTTCAGCGGCACCATCGCAAACTGCAGCGACGCGCCGCCCTGCAAAAACAGCACGCTGTAATCGTCGGAGATGTTCATCAGCGTGCGCAGGTCCCTTTCCGCGCGATGGATGATTTCCTCAAAGTCGGCAGACCTGTGGCTCATTTCCATCACAGACATGCCGCTGTTGCCGTAAATAACCAGCTCTTCCTGCGCCTTTTTCAGAACAGCCTCCGGCAGGCAGGCCGGTCCTGCGGAAAAATTATAAACTCTCATTCGTCACTCCCCCTGATTTGTTTGTCATGTCCTCGCCCTTCGCCAAAAAAAATCAGTATTTCTCCACATTATATGCGAAGAAGTCTGCCGAAATCAAGCGCGCAGCCCGCCATGGGGCCGCTTTATGCAGCGTTAAATGCTTATTGCATAAGTATACCATACATAAACGGAAGCGTCACTTGTCCTGCCGGCTTTTTTTGCAGGCTGCACGTGTCTGTTGCACCCATATGTATATATTATTGTAGCCGTCCTGATGAATCCCTTGACATACTTTGGTGCGTGACCTATAATCACGATATTAAAAATGCGGCGTTTACCGCTCGGTATAATACCGGTTAAACCGCATATATTATGTTAGCAAAGACGGAAGCTTGGGGGAGGTACATCATGGGCGAGCAGGTCATACTGACGAAAGACGGTCTGTTGGAAATCCAGCAAAAGCTGGACTATCTCAAAACGGTGAAAAGAGCTGAAATATCCGAACAGATCAAAGAAGCGCGTTCGTTTGGTGATCTGTCCGAAAACGCCGAATATGATGAAGCCAAAAATGAGCAGGCCCGTGTGGAAGCAGAAATCGCCCAGCTCGAAAAATTGCTGCGCAATGCGGTTGTGGTGGAAGATACTGAGATAGACCATTCCGTCGTCAGCATTGGCACCACCGTGCGCATCCTCGACCTCGAATACGGTGAAGAGGAAGAATACCACATCGTCGGTTCGGTGGAAGCGGATGCGGACAAGCGTCGCATCTCCAACGAATCGCCTGTGGGCGCCGCGCTTATCGGCAAAAGCGTGGGCGACATTGTGGAAGTGCTCACACCTTCCGGCGAAATACTGAAGTTCAAGATTATCGATATTCATAAATAAGGGGAGTTTAATGGACGAAGTCACGCACAACCAGCCGGAGCTCAGCGAAGTGCTCCGGGTACGCAGGGAGAAATTGGATGCCCTTCGTGAAGCCGGGCAGGATCCCTTTGTCATCACCCAGTTCAAGCGCTCTCACAGCTGCAACGACATACTCACCGGTTTCGAAAAACTGGAAGGAAAACATGTCACGCTTGCCGGGCGCATCATGAGCAAACGCATCATGGGCAAAGCGAGCTTTTCCCATATCTTGGACCAAAGCGGCAAGCTCCAGCTCTACGTCCGCCGCGACGTGATGGGCGAAGAGCCCTACAACGCGTTCAAGAAGCTGGACATTGGCGATATCATCGGCGCCGAGGGCGAGGTGTTCAAGACCAACGCGGGCGAGATCTCCGTGAAAACGACGAAGATCACGCTGCTGTCCAAATCGCTGAACCCGCTGCCGGAGAAATTCCACGGCCTGAACGACACCGACCTGCGCTACCGCCAGCGGTATCTGGACCTTATCGTCAACCCTGAGGTCAAAAACACGTTCTTTGCGCGCAGCAAAATCATCAAGACTATTCGCGAGTATCTGGACAACCTCGGCTATATCGAGGTGGAAACGCCCATACTGATGAACAGCGCGGGCGGCGCCGCGGCGCGGCCGTTCATCACGCACCACAACACGCTGGATATCGACATGTACCTGCGCATCGCCACGGAGCTGCACTTAAAGCGGCTCATCGTGGGCGGTTTCGAGCGCGTGTACGAAATCGGCCGCATATTCCGCAACGACGGCATGTCGGTCAAGCACAACCCGGAGGTCACCACCATCGAGCTCTCCCAGGCGTACGCCAATGTGGAGGACATGATGGACCTCTGCGAAAACCTGTTCTATCACTGCGCGAAAATGCTGCACGGTACCGGGCAGATCACCTACCAGGGCACGCCCGTGGACCTTACGCCGCCGTGGCCGCGCCTTGCCATGCTGGACGCCGTGAAGCAATACACCGGCGCGGATTTCTCGGACTGCACCGACGAGCAGGCCAGAGAAATCGCCCGTGGCCTCGGCCTGGACGTTTCCAAACCGCAGACCCGCGGCGAGCTGCTCTATGCCGCTTTTGAGGAATTCGTGGAGGACAAGCTTACCGGGCCCGTGTTCATCACCGGCTATCCGGTGGAAGTGTCGCCTCTGGCTAAGAAGATGCCGGGCTGCCCGTGGCTCACCGAGCGCTTCGAGCTGTTCATCACCAGCCGCGAGATGGCCAACGCTTTCTCGGAGCTCAACGACCCGGACGACCAGCGCGCCCGCTTCATGGAGCAGGCCAAAAAGCGCGCCCAGGGCGACGAAGAGGCGGAGATGATGGACGAAGACTTCCTGACGGCGCTGGAATACGGCATGCCGCCCACCGGCGGTATGGGCATCGGCATCGACCGCATGGTGATGCTTTTAACCGACAGCGCATCCATACGCGACGTGCTTCTGTTCCCCACGATGAAACCGAAGGAATAGCGCTTTATCCAGGTTCGGACGGGGCGGCGAAACGCCGTCCCGTTTTGATTTTGTTCCCCGCATCGTTGTCTATCTCCTATCAGTGTGATAGAATGCTGTTGTCCCGGCGCGGGCGATTTCGCGCCGGTCTGTGAGGAGGGAGTGATTTTTTGCCGCCAAAGCTCACGCTTGTACTGCGCTTTTTGTGGTACCTGTTCTCGCGCATACTGATATGGGCAGTCGCCGCTGCGCTTGTGGTGCTCTCCTTCTTCGCGGCCATGGACTATATGAACGTCCAGATACTGGTCAAGGACGGCCTCCAGCTGCGCGCCAAAGTCATCATACAGGGCGACGACCCGACGGCGCTCAGCAAGGTGTTCTCCCGCAACTTTCTGGAGCAGGACGCTCTGCTCTCCTCCAACGTCTACCGCTCCTATTCGATAAAGAACATCGATTACAGCGCCAAGGTGGATTTTCAGCTGATCATGCCGTGGCATAATGCTGTCGAGCTTAACGTCACTGAGGAAATCAAGCGCATCGACGGCACGCTGGCGGGTGGCGCCGAAAAAAGCAGCACGCCCAGCGAAACGCCGCCGCCGTGGCAAAACGCGGTGTACCGCGTCCGGCTGGTCCGTTACGAGGACAACTGGCGCATTGTCTCCATGACGCAGGTCGAAGCGCTGCCCAGCCCCACGCCGTCCCCCACGCCTAAGCCTACTCCCACCACAACGCCCAGGGCCACCATCGTTCCTTCGCCGGAGTTGGATTCGGCGGAGGATATGGATGTGATCGAAGACTGATGCTGATAAAGCCGGGTTCCGCTTTGCTTGCACCCATGGCAGGGTACACCGACGCGGCGCTGCGCTGTCTGTGCATCGAGCAGGGGGCCGCGCTCACTTACCCCGGGATGGTCAGCGCGATGGGGCTGCGCTACGGTTCGGAAAAGACCAAAAGCCTTATCTCCTTGGCGGAAAACGAAAAGCGCCTGGGCGTTCAGCTCTTCGCGGCCCGGCCCGACGCTTTGGCGGACAGCATCTGCCGCTTGCAGGATGCGTACGGCGAACGTATCGCGGTGTTTGACATCAACATGGGCTGCCCCGCGCCCAAGATCACCGGCGGCGGCCAGGGCTGCGCGCTGATGACCGATATGCCCCGGGCTGCCCGGCTCATCGAGGCCGCCGTGAAGGTGTCGCGCCTCCCCGTCACCGTCAAGTTCCGCAAGGGCTGGGACGACTCCAGCGTCAACGCCGTGGAGTTCGCGCGCATGGCCGAGCAGTCGGGCGCCGCCGCCGTCACGGTGCACGGGCGCACGCGCGCGCAGTTTTACAGCGGCCGCAGCGACTTATCCATCATCAAACAGGTCAAGGAAGCCGTCAGCATCCCCGTCATCGGCAACGGCGACATTTTTCATGCCGAAGACGCCGCCAATATGCTGAAAGTCACCGGCTGCGACGCGGTGATGGTCGCGCGCGGCGCTCTCGGGAACCCCTATATTTTCCGCGAAATCAACCACTTCCTGCGCACCGGCGAAGCGCTGCCGCCCGCGACTTTCGAGGAAAAATCCCGGGCTCTGCTGCGCCAGGCTCAGCTCGCCTGCGCCGAAAAAGGCGAAGCCCTCGCCATGCGCCAGATGCGCAAGCACGCCGTGTGGTACTTAAAAGGCCTTCGGGGCGCGGCGCGTCTGCGCGAAGCCGCCGTCCGAATCAATACGCTGAAGGATCTGCAGATTCTGCTCGAAACCGCTGCCGAACTCAACAGCCTTTAAAACAAGGTGTCAACCAAAACCCTCAGGCTTTTCAGACGCAAACCTGTGCTATCCCTTTACAGATGCATAAAGTTATCATATCCGGTTTGACTGGCGCTATTGCCGTGAGAAGAAATCCCCCGCGCCGTCGCAGATAGCGCGGGCAATTTTTTTCTGATAGTCGGGCTGCTGCAGCCGTGCTTCTTCCTCCCTGTTGCTCAGGTAGCCGCATTCCACCAGCACGCACGGCTGGCTGCCGCTTTTCAATATGATCAGATCGTCGCGAGCCCGAGCAGAGCCGTCGGTGCCCAGCGCAGCGTTCAAGCTGTCGATCACCGCCTGCGCCAGCAGCTTGCCTCGCTGCGAGCCCGCCATAAACAGCGTCAGCGGCCCGGATACGCCGGGGTCGTCCTCAAACGAGTTCATATGAATGCTGATCACGATATCGCTGCCGCTTTGCTCGATGATGCGCCGGCGCGCCGCCATGTCGGCGCTCTTGCTGTCGCCGATGGCGCTGCCGTCATTGCGCGTCATGATGACCTGCGCGCCGCGGGACTTAAGCTCAGCCTGCACGTACTGCGCGACCGCCAGGTTCAGCTCGTCCTCGCGCACGCCGGAAGGGCCGGACGTCCCCGGGTCAAAGCCCCCGTGCCCGGCGTCCACCACGATCAGCCTGCCCGATAACTCGCCGCCCGGCGCAAGCGCGGCCTGTTCCGAATCTATGGGCGGTATAACAGACGTCGCCGATGCAGTGACTTTTCTCGTCACGGTCAGCCCGCCCGCCGCGGGCAGCGCGGCCTCACCTTCCGCCGCGTTCTTCAGCGCGATCGCCGCAGCCACGGTCACCACGGCGAAAAGCGCCGTCGTCAGCAGCGCTCCGGCCATCTTTTTGACGTTCAGCCGGTAGCGGCGGCGCGGCTTTTTCGTATCCGGTTTGTTCATCTTGACCCCCATATAAAAATAATTCCACCACCATCCGCATGATCGCGGCGTTTTTCTATTATATAAGGTAAAGCCTGCCGGCTGTCTGCCGGCTCGTAAGCCCCGCAGCCGGCTTCTTCGCCCATGCACATCAGGCCCTATTATAAGACCCATGGAATTGCATTATCGATGCGGGATACGCCGAGTTAATATTTGCGTAATATATGTAACTATTTTGTAGTATATTGCGCCCTCCCGAAGTTTGTCAATGAGTAAATACGCCTTACAAAGCTTTAGTCCTGCGATAATACGCCAATCGTGCCGCCATGCATAGGCGCCGGTCAGGCCATGCCTTTCACGTACCTCTCGGAGCGCCTGTTCTTTATATTTCGCCAAAATACGCTGAATCCCGTCGTTATCTTGTAGTCAGGCAGCGGGCGCGCAGTTTGACTTTTCAATAACGTTGCTTTAAAATGTATGAGATCACAATGTGGTCGATTTAAGGAGGAAATCATTTTGAAGAAGCATATATCAGCGTTTTTGGTGCTGGTTTTGGCGCTGGGCGCGCTGCTTGTCGGACTGCCGCGAGTGGCAAAGGCGGAAGACGTGAAGTTCGAGGTGAAACCCGATAGAGAGGAAATGGCGCCGGGCGATAAGGTGGAGTTCACCTTCACCATCATCAACAAAAGCGGGAATGAGCTGCTGGATTGCAAGATATATTTGGGCGACAAACCAGTCGCGGACGACGTCGGGAACATTCCGGCTGATGGTAACCCTAAACCTTATACGCGCAAAATGGATGTCACCACGGAAATGCTGGGGCAGCCTTTGGAATTTACATTGAAGTCTTCGGATG
>JAAXZP010000318.1 GCA_012719815.1 Christensenellaceae bacterium | reverse complement strand
TCAGGCAGCCCAAAAAGCGCGAACTGCCTCCCAAGACCTGGGCGGCCACCGGCTACGACGGTTCCAAACCGCGCGCGGTCATCAACTCGCTCTACATAGAAGCGGAAGAGATGCAGACCGTCAATAGCCGACTGCAGGCGGTCTATAAAAAGATAACGGACAACGAAACGCGCTGGGACACGTTCATGATGGACGCCGCGGACATTTGCATCGTGGCGTACGGCACCGTTTCGCGCGTCGCCCGCAACGCCATCATCAAGGCGCGGGAGATGGGCATCAAGGCCGGCCTTATCCGCCCCATCACGCTGTGGCCGTTCCCGTCCCAGGCGATCGCGGAGGCGGCGGAGAGGTGCAAGGCTTTCCTCGCTGTGGAGAGGAGCGCGGGCCAGATGGTGGAAGACGTGCGGCTTGCGGTAAACGGCAAACGCCCGGTCAGCTTTACGGGCATCACCGGCGGCTTTGTGCCCACGCCCAGGCAGATTACCGAGGCGCTGAGCGCGATCAAGGAGGCGATGTAACATGGCTGTGGTATTCAAGAAACCTGCACTCATCCGGGACGCACCGTTCCATTACTGCCCGGGCTGCACGCACGGCATTGTTCACCGCCTTATTGCAGAAGTCATCGAAGAGATGGGCCTTGGTGAGCGCGCCATCGGCGTCTGCCCCGTGGGCTGCGCGGTGTTTGCGTACAAATACTTCGACATCGACATGTACGAGGCGGCGCACGGCCGCGCCCCGGCGGTGGCCACCGGCGCGAAGCGCGTGCACCCGAACAACCTCGTGTTCACATACCAGGGCGACGGTGACCTCGCTTCCATCGGCACGGCGGAAATTGTCCACGCAGCCGCGAGGGGCGAGAAGATCACCGCGATATTCATCAACAACGCGATATACGGCATGACGGGCGGGCAGATGGCCCCCACCACGCTGGTGGGCCAGAAGACCACCACGTCGCCCTACGGCCGCGACGCCAGCCATTGCGGCTACCCGGTGCGCATGTCCGAGATGCTCGCCACGCTGGAAGGCGCGGCGTATATCGAGCGCGTGTCGCTGCACGACGTGCCGCATATCAACAAGGCGAAAAAGGCGATCCGCAAGGCGTTTGAGACGCAGATGGCGGGCAAGGGCTTCTCGCTCGTGGAGCTGCTGTCCACCTGCCCCACCAACTGGGGTCTCTCCCCGGTGGAGGCGCTGCAGTGGCTGAAGGACAACATGATACCGTACTACCCGCTGGGCGTCTACAAGGAGGTGCAGTGACATGACCTGCGAAATCATCTGCGCGGGCTTCGGCGGCCAGGGCGTGCTGCTGATGGGCCAGATCGTGGCATACGCGGGCATGATCGAGGGCAAAAACGTGTCGTGGCTGCCGTCCTACGGCCCTGAGATGCGCGGCGGCACCGCCAATTGCTGCGTCATCGTCTCCGACGACCCGGTGGGTTCGCCGGTTGTCACCGAGGCGGACGCCGTGATCGTGATGAACAAACCCTCGCTGGACAAATACGAGAGCGTATTAAAACCGGGCGGCACGCTGTTTATCAATTCCTCGCTGATCGACAAAAAAGCGACGCGCAGCGACGTGACGGTGCATTGCGTGCCGGCGACCGAAATCGCGGCGCAAGTGGGCAATGCCCGGGTGGCCAACATTGTGATGCTGGGCGCTTTTATCGCTTCGTCCGGCATCGTCAGCAAGGAAAGCGTGATCAAGGCAGTGGAATACGTGCTAGGCCAGGGCAAGGCGCACCTGATACCGGTCAACGAAAAGGCCTTCGACGAAGGCGCGAAGCGCGTATAAAGCGGCAAGCAGCCGGAAACTTCCAGTGATCCTGTGGGCAAGGCGTTCCTTGCCCTTTTTGTTTCCGAAAAAATCTTCGTAAAAAGATTATGAACATTGCCGGCAGGAGTTGTGAACACAGGTTTAAGCCTGTATAATACTGGCTATCATAAGAGAAGCTACACCAAAAACGTGTGTGATATTATTCATATACAGATGAGGAGGAACATGGCCAGAGCTTTATCAATAGCGCTCATACTGCTGCTGATGCTGTCGCTTGCCGCCTGCGGGTCCGTGACGGCGGATGCGCCCGCCACAGTGCCGTCCGAAAGCCCGGCTGCGACTGCCGGCGCTTTGCCCAGCGCGCAGGTTCCGGCTACGCCCAGCACAACGCCTGAGCCAGACATGACTCCCATCCCCACCACCCCGCCCGACATCCCGCCGACGCCGGCGCCCGAGCCGGATCCCACGCCGACGCCCGCACCCGCGCCGCCCGTAGTGCCTGCCGGCATCGTCAAAAACAGCGGCGTGATGATCGGCGACGACGTGGCGTTCCGCACCGGGCCCAGCAAGGAATCCGACATCATCATGCGCCTCAAATACGGCACCTATGTGCAGGTGCTCAAAACCAACGTGAACGCGCAGTGGCACCAGGTGAAATATAACGGCAAGACAGGCTACGTCAACCGCATTTACGTCAGCCTGGATACCTCGATTGACGGCTATCTGCCCAGCTACGTGGCCACCATCGTCAACTGCGAAGAGGACGTGAACGTGCGCAGCGGGCCCAGCACCGACTCGGAGATCATCGGCACCGCCAAAAAGGGCGAGGAGCTCAATATCGTGCCGCAGGACACGCTCACCGAAGGCTGGTACCAGGTGGAGTATAAAGGCCGGACGGCGTACGTCTACGCCAAATACCTGGATATCGAGGCCAAGGTGGACGACACACAGCTCTCCAGCCTCAAGATAACGGGCGGCGCGATGTACCCCTCGTTCACGCCCAACGAATACGGCTATGTCGTCAAGGCGACGTCGTCTACCGTCACCATCACGGCCAAAGCGAACGCCGGCGTGGAAGTGGACGTGGGCGGCACAGGCAAGAGCAAGGCGACGTTTGAAATCCCCTCCGCCGGCATGAAGACCGTGCGCATATCGGTGGGCGGCAAGATACGCTACAGTGTCTACATCTCGCGGAACGTGCTCACCGTGGGCACGTGGAACATCAAACGCGGCAACGGGCACCTACTTAACCAGGGCCGGCTGATTTACGACCAGCAGCCGGATATCATGGGCATTCAGGAGGCGTATCAGAACCTGAAGGCGAAGGATATCGTGGACAACCTGGCGAGCCTGAAAACGCGCAATATGCAGTATAACGTGCTCTCCCCCACCATTAAGTATTCCAACGGCGGGGAGTTCGGCAACGGCATCATCTCCAAATACAAGCTGACCAACGTCAAGACTTATAAGCTGGACAGCGGCGGCTACGAGCCGCGGCTGCTGCAGAAAGCGGAGGTCACGATTGACGGCAAAAAGGTGTCCATTTACAACACGCACTTCACCTACAACACCGCTTCCATACGCGCCAAACAGTTCAGGCAGGTGAAGAAAATCATGGACGAGGATCCCAACGAATATAAGATACTGACGGGCGACTTTAACGCCGACTTTAAGGAGTTCTCGTTATTTAACGACGGCTATACCATCGTCAACTCCAAGGATACCAAGTATTACGACTACTTCAAGCGCGAGCTCAATTATAACGAAATCGACAACATCATCGTGTCGGACAACATCAAGGTGATCAACTCGCGCATCGTGGTCACCAAGTTCTCGGACCACTGTCCGGTGTTCGCATACCTGATACTCAACTAAACACATCAAGGAGAATTTCATATGGCCAAGTACATTCTGGCGCTGGACCAGGGCACAACCAGCTCCCGTGCCATTCTTTTTGACCGGGCCCAGCGCATCGTGGCGATGGCGCAGAAGGAGCTGACGCAGCACTACCCGCAGCAGGGCTGGGTGGAGCACGCCCCGATGGAGATCTATTCCTCGCAATATGCCGTGATGATGGAGGCGATCACAAAAAGCGGCATCGACGTGCGCGACATCGCCGCCATCGGCATCGCCAACCAGCGGGAAACCACGATACTGTGGGATAAAAACACCGGACGGCCCATCCACAACGCCATCGTGTGGCAGTGCCGCCGCACAGCCGGCATCACCGAGTCGCTGAAAAAGCAGGGCCTTTCGGACTACATCCGCGAGGCCACCGGCCTTGTGACGGACGCCTATTTCTCCGGCACAAAAATCAAGTGGATACTGAACCACGTGGAGGGCGCGCGGGAAAAGGCGGCACGCGGCGAAGTGCTGTTCGGCACGGTGGACAGTTGGCTGGTGTGGAAGCTGACCGACGGCGAGCAGCACGTGACCGACTATACCAACGCCTCCCGCACCATGATATACAACATCAAAACGCTGGACTGGGACGACAAACTGCTCAGTGCGCTGGACATACCGCGCCGGATGCTGCCCCGTGTGTGCGGCAGCAGCGAGGTGTACGGCTATACGACGATACAGGGCGTGCGCATACCCATCGCAGGTATCGCGGGCGACCAGCAGGCGGCGCTGTTCGGGCAGGCGTGCTTTTCGCGTGGCGACGCCAAAAACACATACGGCACCGGCTGTTTCCTGCTGATGAACACCGGTGAAAACCCGGTGGAGAGCCAAAACGGCCTGCTGACCACCATCGCTGTCGGCCTTGGCGGCAAAGTGCAGTACGCGCTGGAAGGCAGCGTGTTCGCGGCCGGCTCAGTCGTGCAATGGCTGCGCGACGAGATGCGCTTATTTGCGGAGAGCCGCGATTCGGAATACTATGCGAGCAAGGTGGAAGACACCGGCGGCGTGTATCTGGTGCCCGCGTTCACCGGGTTGGGCGCGCCGCATTGGGACATGTACGCGCGCGGATGTATCGTGGGGATGACGCGCGGCACGCGACGGGAGCACATCATCCGCGCGGCGCTGGAGTCCATCGCGTACCAGCGCCTGGAGCTCGTCGAAGCCATGGAAAAGGACAGCGGCATCCCCCTCGCCGTGCTGAACGCGGACGGCGGCGCCAGCATGAACGGCTTTTTGATGCAGTTCCAGGCGGACATACTGGGCAAGCGCGTGTGCCGCCCCAAAGTGCAGGAAACCACCGCCCTGGGCGCGGCTTATCTTGCCGGGCTGGCGGTGGGCGTATGGAACAGCCTTGAGGAAATCAAAAAATCAAGATGCTGCGACGCCGAATTTGCACCGCAGATGGACAAAGCGAGGCGCGAAGCCCTGATAGCGGGGTGGCGCAAAGCCGTTGGGAGGAGCCTTAACTGGGAAGAGCCGGCGATGGGCTGACCGCAACCATATTTGCCAAGCAAAACGGCCGTCCAGTGAAGGGCCGGCCGTTTTTCTTATTCTGCTGAAACCTTATGTACACCGCGGCCGCCTCTGCCCCGCGGCTTTCATTCGGCAGCATTGCATTACTCAGAAAACATCGGGGTGGAAAGATAGCGCTCGCCGGTGTCGGGCAGTATGACCACGATCGACTTGCCCGCGTTCTCCGGACGTTTCGCAAGCTGCGTCGCAGCCCAAGCCGCCGCGCCCGACGAAATGCCGACAAGCAGGCCTTCCGTTCTGGCGATGTCCCGACCGGTCTCGAAAGCGTCTTCGTTCTTCACCGTAATGATTTCATCATAGATGGACGTGTCGAGCACTTTGGGCACAAAGCCCGGGCCGATGCCCTGAATCTTGTGCGGGCCTGCCTTGCCCTGAGACAGCACGGGCGAATCCGCAGGCTCCACCACCACGATTTTGATATTCGGGTTTTTGGATCTCAGGTATTCGCCGGCGCCGGTTATCGTGCCGCCCGTGCCCGCACCGGCAACGAATATGTCCACGTTGCCGCCGGTGTCTTCCCAGATCTCGGGCCCGGTCGTGGCCTTGTGGATGGCCGGGTTTGCAGGGTTGTCAAACTGACCGGGGATAAACGCGTTCGGTATCTCTCTGGCCAGCTCTTCCGCCTTTTCGATGGCTCCGCGCATGCCTTTCGCGCCTTCCGTCAGCACCAGCTCCGCGCCGTATGCCTTCAGAAGGTTGCGGCGCTCAATGCTCATCGTCTCGGGCATCGTGAGGATGATGCGGTATCCGCGCGCCGCGGCCACTGAAGCCAATCCGATACCTGTGTTGCCGCTGGTGGGCTCGATGATCACGCTGTCCGGCTTTAAAACGCCCCGTTGCTCCGCGTCTTCAATCATCGCCTTGGCGATCCTGTCTTTCACGCTGCCCGCGGGATTGTAATATTCCAGCTTGCCGATCAACCTTGCCGAAAGGCCGTGCTTTTTCTCGTAGTTGGTCAGCTCCAGCAGCGGCGTTTTTCCGATCAGTTCCGTCAAGCTCTTATACACTCTGGCCATATGATAATACCTCCATCAATATTGGTGTTTTCATATATGTTTAATATGATATTCTTATATTATGCGCGTTTTTTCCATTTGTCAATAGCTTTTGAAAAAAATAATATTACTCATATCTATTTGCTAGGTTATTGACAAACGCCCCCCGCGTCTTTACTATAAAAGCATATAAAATTAGTATGAGTTGAGGTGGACCCATGAGAATTTCCGCAAAAGGGCGCTACGCGCTGGCCGCCATGGTTCACATGGCCCAGGGCTACGCCAAGGGCGAGTGCACCACATTGATCAGCATATCGGAAAAGCTTGGGATTTCGAAGATATATCTGGAGCAGGTATTCTCGCTGCTCAAGCGCGGCGACATCGTCACATCCGTCAAAGGGGCTCAGGGCGGCTATATGCTCACCCGGCCGCCCGTCGAGATCAGCGCTTATCAGGTACTCGCCGCGGTGGAATCCGCGTTGCTGGAAAAGGCGGAAGATACCGTGACGGAAAAAGCGCCGGAGATCGACGCCGCATTGCACAACCTCGTATTCGATGCGCTGGACAGCGCAGTGAAGGCCGCTCTGGAGAAAGTGACGCTTGACGACCTTGTGCTGGAAGCCGAAAAGCACAGCACCGGTCAGGGGTGGATGTTCTACATCTAGCCGGACTGCCTTGGAGGAACGCATGACAAACTTTGACGAGATCATCGAGCGCCGGAATACCGATTCTCTGAAATACGACTTCGCGGCGCGCCGGGGCCTTCCCGAAGACGTGCTGCCGCTGTGGGTGGCGGACATGGACTTCCGCACGCCGCCCTGCGTCATTGAAGCGCTGGTGGAAAAAAGCCGGCACGGCATATTCGGCTACAGCGAGAGCCGCGAGGACTACTTTGCGGTGCTGAAAAGCTGGTTCAGCCGCCGCTTCGGCTGGAAAGTGCAGCCCGAGTGGCTCATCAAGACGCCGGGCGTGGTGTATGCGATCTGCATGGCGATCCGCGCGCTGACCAGCGAAGGCGACGCCGTGCTGATACAGCAGCCGGTGTATTACCCGTTTGAGTCCAGCGTCATCAACAATGACCGCGAGCTGGTTGTGAACGAACTGGCGTATGAGAACGGGCGCTATCATATCGACTTTGAGGATTTCGAGCGCAAAATTACGCAGCACCGTGTGAAGATGTTCATACTCTGCAGCCCGCACAACCCCGTCGGGCGCGTCTGGACGAAAGAAGAGCTCACCCGCATGGGTGATATCTGCGTAAAGCACGGCGTCATCGTCGTGGCGGACGAGATCCATGCGGATTTTGTTTACCCGGGCTATTCGCATACCGTGTTTGCAAACATTAAACCGGAGTTCGCGGACATAACTGTCACCTGCACCGCCCCCACCAAGACGTTCAATCTCGCGGGACTGCAGATATCCAACATATTTGTGTCCAATCAGCGGATGCGCAAGCGCATCAAGCAGGAAATCAGCCGCACCGGGTACAGCCAGTTGAACGTGATGGGCATGGTGGCGTGCAAGGCGGCGTACGCGCAGGGCGAAGAATGGCTGGAAGAACTGAAAGCGTACCTTCAGGGCAATCTCGACTTTGTGCGCAGCTTTGTCAGCGAGCGCATGCCCGAAATCCGCCTGGTGGAGCCCGAAGGCACGTATCTTATCTGGCTGGACTGCCGCGCGCTGGGGCTGAATGACAAAGCGCTGGACGATCTTGTCATCCAGCGCGCAAAACTTTGGCTCGACGGGGGCCATATGTTCGGTCAGGGCGGCAGCGGCTTCCAGCGCCTCAACATCGCCTGCCCGCGTTCACTTCTTGAGCAGGCGATGGAGCGGCTGGCAGCGGCCGTGGCGAACCGTTAGCTCTCGGCGCCTCTCCCCTGCCGTTTGATTTAAGCCATGTCGTATTTGGCCGGGTCCAGCTTATCGCACTGCGGCAGCATCTCTTCAGTCAGAGTATCCAGATCCGCCGGCAGGGCGTCCACGTCTTCGCTCAGCCTGTCCAGCCACATCAGTTCCTTGTCATCCAGCTGCAGGCTGCCGCTGTCGTAACCGGCCTTGATCTTCTCCAGCGCCAGGGCGGCGGCTTTTTTGATGCGGTTGTAATGCCCGTCTTCCTTCACCAGTTCTTTGGAGATATCCAGCACCACATCGGGGCGCAGCACATAGGCCTGCGGGTCGACGGCGCTGTCGGAATCCGCGAGTATGTCGCGCAACAGCAGCGCCGTCTCTTTGCCGCGCCTGGACGCCATGTTGAACATGCGGCAGTCGTATTCCAATTGTTCGAAGCATACCGTGGGAGCCATGCCGCCCAGCAGCTTTATGTTCTGAACGGACTCGTTGCTCCACAGGTCAGCCAGGCAGCCCGCCACGTTGCCCACGGGGCTCAGGTGCGCGCACGCGCTCATGCGGCCTTCCATCGCGATGGGCGTACCCGTGATGGCCTTGACGTATACGCCTTCGTATCCGCAGTCCTTATGCGGTCCCTTCGCGCCGCACTCATGCGCGCCCAGGCTGCGCACCGCCGTCATCACGCGCACCGCCGCCGCGAACACCTGGGGCACGTAATTGCGGTCAGCCAGCACCATGGCGGTATTGGCGAAGCCGCACGCGGTATCACCCGCGGCCACCGCGCCCGTGCGCTCCGCGATCGCGACGATCTCGGTCCAGAGCTTCTTCATGTCCGGGCAGCCCAGCGCCGACAGCGCGAACACCGACTTGGCGATGTCGCAGTACATGATGGCTTCGTCGTGGACTTCCTTGCCGCCCACGGCCTCCACCGAGAGAAAGTCCGCTCCTGCTTTGGCGCAGCCCGCAAACGTTTCCAGCATGGCGTCCCAGTGACGGCCGCGCCACATGTGAACGAGATCGCTGCCCTCGCGGATGTCGTTGGGCGTGATGCGCACCGCGCTTTTGATGCCGTGCTTGTCGGCGAATTCCTTCGCGATGTCCACCACCGTTTTGCAGACCTCGATGCCCCATTTGGGCTCAAACGTCATGGGCGGCAGCGTTTCGATCTCGGCCACAAAGCCGGGGCTGTGCAGGTCTTTGGCGCGCTCACAGATGCCGGTGATGATCTCTTTGTAGTTGCGGATGACCTCCGGCATCGTGCTCTCGGCGATATTCATGGTAGGCAGGGTGAAATTGACCTCGGGATACAGCGTCCCGCCGCCGATCACCATGCCGTTTTTCAGCGCAACCGGGTATTTGGCATTGGCATAAATAAAATCGTTCAAGTCCTGATATGCGGTGGATTTAAACTCAGGCATGACAAGTCTCCTTTCGTCATTTGGGGTCTTTCAGCCTGAGTATAAATCAACTTACCGCCCCATTTCTTGAACGATATTTTGATTCATATAACTATTATATCGGTATTCCGATAGACTTGATATATTATAGCTGCTTATAATACTGCGTCAGCGTGTCCATGGCGGCAAGATACGCTTCAGCAAACGGCGCGTAAGCCGCGTGCCGCTCCATATCCGCCTTGAACTCCGCCTGTTTGCGCATCACGCGCTCGATGGGCTCCTTGTAGTCCGGCAATACGCCCACGCCGCAGCCCGCGATCACCGCGCTGCCGAGAAGCGCCGTCTCGCCCATCTCGAACGTGGTGACATTGACGCCCAGCACGTCCGCCTTGATCTGGTTGAACAGCGGCGACTTGGCGCCTCCGCCGATGGTGATCATTTCGCTGAAATCGTCGTTCGGATACAGCTTGCGCAGCACCGACAGGTAATACCGGTATTCGTACGCCACCGCTTCCAGCACCGCCCGGTACATATGGCCGCGGGTATGCTTGAAGTCCAGCCCCAGGAAGCTGCCCTTGAGGAAGGGGTTGTTCGGCAGCACGCGGCCGGAAAAGTGCGGGACGAAAATGATACCCTCGCTGCCCGGCGGCACCGTTTCCGCCTCCGCCTGCAGCTCGTCGTAGCTCGCCGCGGGCTTGCCGGACAGCGTGTCGCGGAACCAGCGCACGCACATGCCGCCGCCGTTGATATAGGCCAGCGGCAGGAACAGGCCGTCCACCGGGCTGCGCATCATCACCAGCGTGGCGTACTCGGTATCCGGCACGAACCTGTCCACCACGCTGCACAGCACCGACGCCGTGCCCGCGCAATCCTGCACCATGTTGCGCCGGAACATGCCGGAGCCGAAAGTGCTCGCCGCCGTGTCGCCGCAGCCCGCCCCCACCGGGACACCCTCGGCCAGGCCGGAAATGGCGGCGAATTCGCGCGTCACCTTCCCTACCACTTCGAAAGGCGAGACGATGCGCGGGAATTTGTCGGGGCTGATGTCGAAGGTTTCCAGCAACTCGTCAGACCAGCGCTTGTTAGCGTTGTCCGCAAAGCAGGAGAAATGCAGGTGGGTATAGTCAAAGTAAGCATTCTCGGCATCAAGACCGGTCATGCGGCCCACCACAAACGCCTGCGGCGTCACAAACTTGGCCGTCTTCGCGTAGACTTCGGGATGTTCGTGTTTCCACCAGAGTATCTTGGGGCCGTGGATATACGTCACCACGCCGCCGGACAACGCAATCACGCGCTTGCCGGCGCGTTCGTTCATCATGTCCATGTACTTCCCGCAGCGCATATCCAGCCAGGAATCGTAGTACGTGGACGCCTGACCGCGAGAGTCGATGCCCATGATGCCCGCCATTTGCCCGTCCACGCCGATGGCCGCGATATCCGTGCCACGGGCGCCGGATTTCTCCAGCAGTTCTTTGATCGTGCGAGCGCAGGAGCCATAAAGGTCGTCCGCCTCCTGCCACACCGTCCCGGGCGCCGGCGAAATCAGCCTGGATTCCTCAAACGCCGTGCAAATAAGCTCCATCTGCTCGTTGAACAAAGCCGCTTTTGTACCCTGTGTACCGATATCGATACCGATGATATACATACCCATGCGCATCGCTCCTGATTTATTTAATATTTTTCATTTGTTTTCGTTTGTTGTTATTTATTATAATATTTCAGGGAAGAGCGGCTTGTCAATACGTGCGCCAAAGTTCTCCCCGGTTTCATCGGTACAGCAAACAAGCAGGGAGCAAAGTTAATGCCTTTATTATTCTCAATAGGTCAAGCCGAGATTTTTGCACTATTTATAATTGATAAAAACAAGCCCGATCAGGCATATAATAACGCCCACGATTTTATTCCAGCTCAGCGTTTCCTTGTAAAGCAGGGTCCCGACGATGATCAAAGCGACAGCAAGAAATGCGCTCTGCACAATCTGGGCAGTGCTGACCTGCCAGCCGGCCCTGTATGCATATATCCATCCGACTTCAAGCCCGACCAGTACCACTCCGAATACAAACGTGGCCCAGTTGACTTTGCCGAACTCCCTGAACAGATGCTCGCCCCTGTTCAGCACGAAAAATAGTATCAGGGAAATGACCGCCCCGACAGAGTACGTA
This sequence comes from Christensenellaceae bacterium, assembly GCA_012719815.1. Lineage (GTDB taxonomy): Bacteria > Bacillota > Clostridia > Christensenellales > SZUA-584 > SZUA-584. The sequence goes on along the minus strand of JAAXZP010000318.1, from coordinate 2,500 downwards.
ATCGTCAATGAGGCCAGCGGATTCATGTTGTTCGGCACGGATTTTGCGCATATCTGATAGGCAACATTGGATAAAACGACCAGTGCGATTGGCCAGATATAGTAAAACAACCTTGATGCTCCTCCTTGATGATGTTAGCCCTGCTGCCGGAAGGTATCCCCCGCATTTATAAGAAACAACTTCTCTTACTACACTCAGGTTCGCAGCGTCAGGACGGTGCGTTAATTCTGTTCTGCAGATACAGCATCGCTTCGAGGACGCCGCCGGCGATGGCCCGCGCTTTGTCGGAAATGGAAAAGCAGTATTCCCGCCGGCCCCTGGGGTCTACGTCCCCAATTTTCATGCCGCTGGTCACATACAATCCGCTGTGTATCAGCCCGCGTAAAACGCCGCCGATCTGCACCGTCACCGGAACGCCGTCCACATAAGCGACCGTCTGCCCACTCTGCACCGTATCGCCTATCTCCGCTATTGTATTGATGACGCCGTCCGCCGGCGCGCGCACCACCCGCTCCGCGCTGTATCCGCAGACGGTGCCGGGCTTGCCGGTATCCGGCTCCGCGCTGCCGTCCAGTATCACGCAGCCGAGGTTATGGCCCCTGTTGGTTTCCACCACCGCGTGGACATCCCTGCCGGCGGTAAACCCCGGCCCCAGCCCAATCACGACGGGCGCCATATCGATGGTTGTGCCCAGATTCCTTTTGGCGATGATCGCGTCCACCACGAAATAAGGTCGCAGTTCGCGAATGGCCTGCCCGGAAGAGTCGATGAGCACGGGGACTTTTCCCGCGCTGAGCGCCGCCTGCGCTTCATGCAAATTCTCGGCCTTCACTGCCTCTAATCCTTCTATCCGGACAGCGCCTTCAAACACCGCGCTTGCGTAAGCGACCGTGCGCCGAATCACCGTGGGCTGTTCCCGCTCCGTGGCCACAACCTTGAAGCCGCACTTAACCAGCCGGTTGATCACGCCGGAAGCGAGATCGCCCGCACCCCTCACCACAACCAAATTTCCTGACGTCCTGCTGCGGTCAAAACCCATGCCGCCTGCTCCCACGCAGATTTTCTTTACGAGATTCGTTATAACGAAACCTTTTTCGCAGTATATACCGGCTGCTGGTATATGTCAATTCAGACCAGCGCCGCAATACAGCGCTGCCTTCCATTATCCTTTCATAGCCAAAGCCGGGAATAATCCGGTAATTATTACTATTGTGTTACGATTCTTTGACTTTTTGTAACATTTGGACTATAATGATTTGACCGGAAGTCTATTCCGATCATTGCAGGAGTGATGAAAGCATGCAGAAAAGGCAGAGATTTGCTTTAGATAATGCGGGCATACGTTACCGGCCCGAATACAAACTGCCATCGGTCCACGAAAAATACGCCGTCAAATCCATCCGGCCCGAGGAACTTCAGGAGGAAGACGGCGTCGCTTTGCCGTTTCGCCGCACTCAGGCGAACAGCCGCGTCGTGCCGATGCCGGGCAGCCGCCGCTCGGCTGGTATATCCGCAGAGGCGGTAAAACAGCCCCAGAGCAGCACGCCGCAGCCCGAAATCCCCGCTTCGGATGTCCGTCCATCGGGGGAAGTGCCGAAGTCAGTCAGCGGCAAACTGAGCCGCATGGCGCTGAAGGCGGCCAATGCCGACATATTCGTGCAGGAGGAGCCGAAGAGCGACGACCCCATGCCGATGAGCCGCATGGCGCTGAAGGCGGCTCATGCGGACATCTACGCTGCCGGAGACGATACGCCGGAGGCTGCCCCGCCGCGGCCGCTGCAGGCTGTCCCCTTGCCCGCTCGGGATAAGTCGCCGCAGCCCGCTGTACGGCCGCGCAGCACCAGCCCGAGGCAGGCTGCTCCTGCGGCTTCAGGCAGCCCCGCAGCCCGTTCCCGCAAACCGGTACGGCTGCCGCTGGATGACGGTGCGCTGGATTCGCTGGACGACGACGAAAGCTTCCTCGATGCGCCGCACAAGCGCAGGCGGAGCCGCTCCGAAAGCCGTCAGCCTGCCGTTGGCGAAGCGCTGCCCTATCCGCGGAGCGCATCATATGCCGCAGCCCGGCCGACCAGGATGCCGGCGCGCAGGAAACGCGGTATCATCGTGCTGGCCGTTCTGGCGCTTGCGGCCACAATAGCGGGGCTGTTTATGCTGCTGAATCAGGATGAGGTGGAGATGCCCGCGGTCGCGCCGAGCGCGATGGCCACTGTATACGCTGAGGTGGAAGAAGCCGCCGCGACGCCCACGCCCACGGTCGTGATTGCGGGCGCAGCGGTGCCCCAGCCGGCAGCCACGCCGACCCCCACGGCTGCACCGTCGCCCACGGTGACGCCGTCCGCCTCGGCAACGCCTACGCCGAATCCGACGGCCACGCCGAAACCCACGGCGACACCGCAGCCCACAGCCACACCGAAACCCACGGCGACGCCCGCGGCGACAGTTCATGCTACGGCAACGCCTGTTCCGACGCCTGTGCCCACACCGAAGCCAACGCCTGTAC
>JAAXZP010000317.1 GCA_012719815.1 Christensenellaceae bacterium | reverse complement strand
GTTGAAAACTTGTTTTATAAAAAAATTCACTATATTGCAATTAGACTTCCATTCACGCCTGCACTCTTAGGCATCGTCGCCGGCAGCCTCCGGCTGATAGACGACGCTCTTCACGCAGATGGTAACGATACCTTCCGGCACTTCCCAGTTCACCAGGTCGCCCGCGCGGTAGCCCAATATCGCCGTACCCACAGGCGACAGCACGGATAGCTTGTTTTCGGCAAGGTTGGCCTCGTCGGGATACACCAGCGTGTATTCCTCGTCCTCCCCGCCGTCGAAAGCCAGTACCACTTTGGAATTCATCGTGATCACGTCGGACGGCACCTTTCCGGAAGGCACCACCCTGGCGCGCCGCATCTCGGCATCCAGCGCGCGGACATGGTCCACACCGTCCACCTCGGTCAGCAGTATGTCGCTGACTATTTCCTGAAGCCTCACACGATCCTTTTCCGTTATGATGATCTGTCTAGCCATATTAAAACCTCCAAAGTCAGCCCATAACACAATGTTTGCCGGGAGCCGGAACGGCCTCCCGATTGGGCCTGATAAAAAAAATAAAATATGAGAAACGCCCCGCGAAAACGCAGAGCCCCAAAGCAAAAGACACCTCGTAATAACTACGAAATGCCCTCTTATCTTTTGTGCGTTCATCATATCATGCCTTCAATCATTTGTCAACTTAGGATTTGGTTTACATTAAATGGCGGCCTGTTCACGAACTGGCACAGGGCCGCCAACTGCACGGTTTCAGCTTTCCGGCGGCATCTTCGCGCCGTTTTCTTGGGAAATACCGATATGCTATAATGACTACAGTCATACAGCGAAAGGACGGGCCGGGGCAGCTTGCGGACAGCATCCCGGCGGCGGAAACATGACGCGTTCAATCTCCCGCGGTTCCGGCGAGGACCATATGCAAAACCGGTCAGGGCGGCAAACAGCGCAGGATCCCATAGATTGCCCCTGCAAAAGAAAGAATTGCCCGCGGTACAGCAACTGCGACGCCTGCCGCGCCCACCACGCTGCTGTGGGCAGGCCTCCTTACTGCGAAAGGCGGCATAAACGGGCGGGAAAATAAGCCAGCTCAAACAGCCGCAGGTCCTGCAAAACAGGCAGAAAAAACAGCGTTCACCCTGAAAAGTGAACGCCTAAACTGTCATAAAAACCGCGCAGGTTTCCCGTTAAGTGAAGCTGTTTTTATCATCAGCAAATAAACCCGCTCTTCGGTCAACTACGAATCCGCCCGCAAAGGGGGAACGCAACCGTCCGGCAGGCACCCGCGCGTGCGAAGCGGCGCCACAGTTCGCTTTACCGCTCGCGGCAGCCGCGACCGTCAAAACGCGCACGCTGTCTTACTCGGTCTCCTTCTGGCAGCAGCCGCTGTGTATATGCCCGCCGTCCTCGTCGTCCTCGTCGTCGTCTTCGGCGTCATCTTCGTAGTACAGACGCGCGAACTCCTCCCAGACCCTGTCCAGCTTGGCTTCGTCTTCGATGGGCACGTAGCAGTCGTCCCCGTCCTCGTCTTCCACGATCTCCAGGAGGAGCACTTCGCCCGGCTCGATGCCGTCCACGCTCTCCTCGGGCGTCAGCGCTACATAGAAGCTGTCCTCGAAGTCGAACGTCATAATGTGCAGAAAGCGTACTTCATTGCCATCTTCGTCGGTGAGTATCACCACATCTTCTTCGCTCATAATAACTCCTATCTCTTTTTAGTCGCGGCTATCAATAAACCGCGCCGGCGTTTGTTATTATTTCCCGCCGTCCAGCAAAGTATCGCATCAAACGGGGTGCCTGTCAAGGTACGCGCGCAATATATATACCGCGGCGAGCTTATCCACCACCTGGCGCCGCTTCCTGCGCGACACGTCCGCCTCGATCAGCATGCGCTCGGCGCTCACCGTGGTCAGCCGCTCGTCCTGAAAGTCCACCTCCACACCCAGGGCCTGGAGCTTATCCGCAAACTCGCGCACCCTCTGCGCCGCGGGGCCTTCGCTGCCGTTCATATTCAGCGGCAGCCCGACCACCACTTTGGACGCGCCCAGCTCCTTCATCTTGGCCGCGATATAAGCCGCGTCTTCTTCGCCGGTGCGCGTGTACGTCTCCACGCCCTGCGCCGTATAGCCCAGGCTGTCCGACACCGCGATGCCGATGCGTTTTTCCCCGATATCGATCCCCATGATTTTTTTCATAAAGTCCGCCTTTATTATTATTTCCGGCACTGCGGCTGAGATTACCCCAAAGCATCAAAAAAAGCCGCACGAAAGCGGCTTCATTATATCATGCTTCGGGGACAAAAACCATATTAACCAAAAGCTGTGCGCAACTACTCCTCGGAAGCCTTCAGGTTTTCGATATAGACCTTTACGAACTCTTCGAGCAGCTCGTCACGCTCCACGCGCTTGATCAGCGACCGGGCGTTTTTGTAGCTGGTGATGTAGGTGGGGTCTCCGGAGATGATGTAGCCCACTATCTGATTGACCGGGTCGTACCCCTTGTCTTTCAGGGCTTCACAAACCAGCCAGATCACTTCGCGCGCCGGATTGCTCAGCTCTTTCGTAAGTGAGAATTTCATCGTCTCGTCAAACCTGGCCACAGCTGCCTGCCCTCCCCCTCTGGAACTGATATCATTATATAATACGTATCGGTTTAATTCAAACGAATCCGCAATGCTTAAACATGATTTAGTGAAAACGTAACGGTTGCAATCGATTCGTAATGTTTTCCAGCAGCACAATTGCCGTGGATGCAGCAAAGCCGGCTTTTTGCCGGCTCGTTTCAAACAGCGTCCATATGGAAACCCCGACTTATTGTGCATCCTGATCCGTCATCTTTCCCATATGGGTATTGATCATCGTCTTGCCCTTGCTGACGATCCGGTTCAGCTGCGGTTTAATATATGGCATCGCAATGATCGCCGCAGCCGCACCGATCACACTGCCGGCAAGCATACCCACCACAAGATTTCCTTTCATGACAACCCAACACTCCTTTCAAAACGTTCATCAATTATTGGTAGTTTGTGCAGGAAGCATGGAATTATCACAGGGTCGCCATGCCAAGTGTTGCCATTATTTATTATGTTTTGACCGGTAATCCGCAATGGCCGCGTGTATCGCGTCTTCCACCATCAAAGAGCAGTGTATCTTCTTTTCGGGCAGCCCGCCCAGCGCCTCCACGATGTCCGCCTTGGTGATGGCGTCCGCCTCGTCGATGGTTTTGCCTTTTACCATATCGGTGGCAATGCTGGACGACGCGATGGCGGCGCAGCAGCCGTATGTCTGGTACCTGACGTCCTCGATGCGCCCGTTTTTGACGCGCAGGTACATCTTCATTGTGTCGCCGCACTCGCTGCTGCCCACCTCGGCGAACCCGTCGGGATCCTCGATTGTGCCCACGTTATGCGGGTTTTTGAAATGCTCCAGCACTTTCTCGTTATACATAACTCCCCTTATCCCGGCGCTGGGCAAAAAGCGGCGAAAATTCCTGCAGCCGCTTCACCGACGCCGTTGTTTTTTCTATGACCTCGTCAATCTGTTCCTCGGTGTTTTCCCGGCCCAGCGTGATGCGTACCGCGCCGCGCGCCTCCTCGATGGAAAGGCCCATCGCGAGCAGCACGTACGACGGCTTGGAAGAACCGGACGAGCACGCGGAACCTGTGGATATCGCGATGCCTTCCATGTCCAGATACGTCAGCAGCGCCTCGCCTTCGATGCCGCCGAAGCTGATGTTGAGATGGCCGGGCAGCCTGTTATCCGGGTCGCCGTTAAGCCGCGACTCGGGCAGCTGAAGCAGCGCATCCGAAAGCCGTTTGACGAGCGCCTGCTCGTGCGCCGCGTTCTTGTCCATGTCGCGCAGCGCGATCTCCGCCGCCGCGCCCATGCCCACGATGCCGGGAGTGTTGAGCGTGCCCGCGCGTTTATCCTTCTCGTGGCCGCCGCCGTGTATGAACTTGCTGAGCGTGATGCCGCCACGCACGTATAATGCGCCCACGCCCTTGGGGCCGTAGAATTTATGGGCGCTCAGCGACATCAGGTCCACATCCAGCTCGTCCACGCGCAGCGGTATATGCCCCGCGGCCTGCACCGCGTCGGTGTGAAACAGTATGTCGTGCTCGCGCGCAATCTTCCCGATTTCGCGGACGGGCATGATGGTGCCCGTCTCGTTGTTGGCCGTCATGATGCTGATGAGTATGGTGTCGCCGCGGATCGCCTTTCTGACGTCGTCGGGATTCACGCGGCCTTTGCCGTCCACCGGCAGGTACGTGACGTCAAAGCCGCGGGACTCGAGGTATTTGCAGGTCTCCAGCACCGCGTGGTGCTCCACCGCGCTTGTGATGATATGGCCGCTCCCCGCCGCCTCCGCGACGCCTTTTATCGCCCAGTTGTCGCTTTCCGTGCCGCCCGCGGTGAAATAGATGTCGGAAGAATCCGCGCCGATGAGCGCCGCCACCTGGCCGCGCGCCTTCATCACCGCTTTCTCCGCCGCCCGGCCGAAACCGTGCTGGCTGGACGGATTGCCGAAAAATTCCTCAAAGTATGGCCGCATCGCTTCGAATACCGCTTTGTCGGTATAGGTCGTGGCGGCATGGTCCAGATAAATGCCCATTCTCAACACCTTTTTCCGTCTGCCTTGCGCGAGCCAAAGCGCCGGTCGTCTTCCACCATATCGGCCAGCGATATGCCGTGGATCACGTGGTTGATGCCGTCGTAAATGCGCCGCCATATGGCGTACGCGCTGCAGCTGCCGGCGTTCTCGCATGCCGCGCCGCTGCCGGCGCATTCCGCAGGCGTCAGCTCGCCTTCCAGCGCGACCAGCACGTGGCCCACGGATATCCGCTCGGGCGGCAGCGTCAGCTCGTAGCCGCCGCCGGCGCCGCGCCTTGCGGTCACCAGCCCCGCCTTTTTCAGAGCGGGAAATATCTGCTCCAGATACGGCCCGGGCAGCCCCTGCGCTTCGGATATCTGCCTGAGGCTGACGGGCCCCCGGCCCCACGCTTTGGCCAGTTCAAACATCGCACGCAGGCCGTAGCGGCCTTTGGTGGAAATGATCAACGCCCTCTCCTCACATATTATGCCCCGATAGCCGCACGGTTGTCCTCAATTTCCGCAACAGGGCTCATCAGCAAACCGGAAAGCCGGTTCCTTTCCCTCGGATATAATCCGACGCTTTTTATCGGATTTATACTAGACCTCGGCACGTCTTTTGTCAAGCAATTCGTTGTTCAACAAATAAAAAACCGCGGAGAGATACACCCCTCCGCGGCAGGCAAAGCCCAACTGTTTATTGGATTTCGATACGGCGGCTCTTCTCCACCGGCGTTTTGCTGGGCACGGTGACCTTCAGCACGCCGTTTTCCAGCTTGGCGGTGACGCCGTCGGGATCCACGTCGCCAAGGTATACGCTGCGGCTCATCGAGGCCATGCGCCGCTCACGGTGGATGTAGTTCCTGTTCTCCTCGCTCTTGTTCTCCTCGCGGTTCACAGCGATGGTTAAGGTACCATCCGTGAGGTCGAGAGAGATCTCATCCTTTTTCACGCCGGGCAGCTCCGCCTCGACGAGGTATTCCTTATCAGTCCGCTGTATATCCAGCTTAAACCCTTCGCGGGCACGCCAGCCGCCAAACCAAGGATCGTTGAAGAACTCTTCCATCATGTTGTAGAAATCATCAAACCCTCTGGTGATTCCACGTCTTCCAAACGGTATCAGGTTTGCCATCACAATCAACTCCTTTCTACCTTCATCAGACCTATTATGTATACTTTTTGTTAGCACTCTCCTTCGGTGAGTGCTAATACCTTCTGACTACGTTATAGCACACCGAATTGGCGAAGTCAACAGGCTGTCACATATTATTTACATTTTTCAAACAGCTTGCCCTGCCCCCTTGTGCTGTATTCCATTTTGCTGTAAGTTGATAGCAAAAAACGTGCACGAAAGGACTGCTATGACAAAAGGAAAAACGCCTGAAGAAACGAGCGTTGTGATGACGCAGCTGGTGCTGCCCGGAATGACCAACCTGCTGGGAAATTTGCTGGGCGGTCAGATGATGCACTGGATGGATGTGGCCGGAGCGCTGTGCTGCATGCGCCACTGCAACATGAACGTGGCCACCATCGCGGTGGAAGCGCTGGAGTTCCGCCACCCCGTACGGCAGGGCGAGATGGTGTGCCTGAAAGCCAAGCTGATCTGGGCGGGAAAAACGTCCATGAAGGTAAAAATCACCGCCGAAGCGGAAAACCTGGCGACCGGCGCGACGATTGTCACCAATGTCGCCAAGTATACGTTTGTCGCGCTGGACAAAGAGGGCCGCAAGGCGGCGGTGCCCCGCCTTATCCCCCAGACCGCCGAGGAGAAAGCGGACTTCGCTTTTGAGGAAGCTGCTTACCGGAGGCGGATAAGCGGCGGCTGAGCCGCCGCTCCTGCTCAGCCGAGCATTGTTTTAACGGCTTCTGCAACGGCATCGGCCAGAGCCGCGTGCCCTTCCGGACCGAGATGGATGCCGTCCACGCTCGGTTTTGCGTATTGCGACGCGTCCAGAAAGCCGCAGCCGTACTGCTTTGCGACCTCGCGGTAACGCGCAGGAAGCTCTGCAGCCTTCTTCGCGGACGTTTCATCGAAATAATTGCGCATGTTGTCGTCCAGCCCCGCGACTTCGACGGCAATCGGCGACACCACAAGTATTTTGGGCGGCTGACCTGCGGGGCCGTATTCCGCCTTGCCCGCCTCCATCACGATGAACTCCAACCCTTTGGCGATCATAAACGGCGTCAGTCCATGAAACGGCTTGGTATCGTTGGTGCCCAGCATCACCACAAACAGGTCGATGGGGCTATGGGTGAGCAGGCATACGTCCAGCGCCTTGCGGCCGTTGCGGAACGGCTCAATGGGGTCGTCAAACGCCGTCGTGCGGCCGTTTAAGCCTTCTTCGATCACATAATAGCCGCTGCCCAGCTTTTGAGCCAGCACGCCGGGCCAGCGCACGTCGCGCGGAAAACGCCCGCCGTCTACCGGGTTGTAGCCCCAGGTGTTGGAATCCCCGTAGCACAGTACCGTCTTTTGCATGGTCTTTCCTCCTATGTCTTACTGAGGTTTATAGTATTCGAATATCACGGTGCCGAACAGGCGGCGGCAGCGCCGCTCGTCTTCGGGGCTGCGCACCGTCCACGCCGCCAGCCTGCCCCCCAGCAGCTTAAACAGCCTGAGCCCTATCTTGCGGCGCGCGTCCTGATGTCGGTACGCCACGAAGTGCGGCCGGGCCAGCACATTGGTCAGGAGGGCCGACATGGGCAGGCTCTGGTACCACGGCGTTGAGGTGTACGAGCGGAATCCGGCGGCGAGCTGGCCGCGTACCATAGCGGGGCGGTGGAGATAAAACCAGCGCACAACGCGCGGGTCGAACGACTCGACGCAGCAAAGGCCGGGGTATTCGTCCAAAAGCCTGGCGGTGCGCTCGCACAGCGCGCGGTAACGTTTGGTACTCTTGAGCTCCACGATCAGCGGCACCCGGCCGTCCGCCAGCGCCAGCACATCGCCCAGCAGCGGGATGCGCTGGTCCGTACCGAACAGGCGGCAGGCCTGAAGCTCCGTCCACGTGCAGTCCCGGATATCCCGGTCCACGCCGCAGGCACGCGCCAGCGTGTCGTCGTGAAACACCGCGATTTGGTCGTCCGCGGTGATCGTCACGTCCAGCTCGATGCCGTACCCCTCTTCCACCGCCCTGCGGAAGGCGACAAGCGAGTTTTCCGGAACCGACTGGTCGGCGCTGTGCAGGCCGCGGTGCGCGTAGCGCGCACGCCAGAGCGCATCCGATTCTCGCGGCATACGCCCGGGTGCGACCAGAAACGCGTAAACCGCCGCCGCGAATATGACGCTCAAAACGATATACAGAAACACCATCATGCACGTCCCCCGTCAGTCCGCCTCGCCCAGCGGTTCCAGCGGTGAAGCCGGCTTTATGGACCGGGAATCCCCGTGCCGGACAAACAGCATGGTCACAAACGCCAGTGCGACAAACGTTGCGCCGTACGGCAGCAGCGTGAAATAGCCCACATGCTCCAGCAGCGCGCCGGAAAGTATGGGCGTCACCACCTGCGCCGCCATGGAGAACGTGTAGTAGTAACCGGTGTATTTGCCGACGTTGGCGCCTTTGGACATCTCCAGCACCATGGGCAGCGAGTTGACGTTGATGGCCGCCCACGCGATGCCCGCCGCCGCGAAGTTGCGAAGTTGATATACATCAGCGGGCTGTAGCCGGTATAAAATGCCACGGTGCCGAATGAGGCCGTCAGCAGCGCCACGCCGAAGAGTATGCTCTTGCGCCGGCCCACCCGGGAAGAGATGAAGCCCACCGGCACAAACGCCAGCGTGGCCACAACCACCGCCACCATCAGTATCAGCGACGCCTGCGACTCGCCAAGCCCCAGCGCGTTGACCGCATATTTGGAAAAAGCCGTCGTGACCGCATTATATCCCATGAACCAGAGAAATATGGACGTGAGTATCAGCGCCATGCTGGCTCGGGCCTCGCGAGGCAGGCGGCTGGCGGCCGGCTCGGGGGGCTTGTCCTGCGCTGCCTCCGGGTCGCTGCCCATCGCGGCGCTGTCCTGCCGCATCTTTTTCACCAGCTCGGGTTCGTTCACCGTCAGGGCCAGCACCGCCGTACCCGTCACCATGATGCCCGCCGTCACGAGAAATATCGGCCAGTAATTGGCAGTATCGGGACTGGTGGTGTCCGGGGCGAGGAATGCGTTCACAAGCAGTATCAGCGCGCCGCCCACCGCGCCCATCAGGTTAATGATGGCATTGCCTTTGGAGCGCAGCGGCTTGGGCGTAATATCGGGCATCAGCGCCACCGCCGGAG
>JAAXZP010000316.1 GCA_012719815.1 Christensenellaceae bacterium | reverse complement strand
CTTTTGGGTTACGACCCGCGCGACATATGGGAGCAGACCAGCATCTACATCATCCCGCTGGTCAACCCGGACGGCGTGGATCTCGTGCTCCACGGCCTCACGCGCACCAACCCCAACTACGACGCCCTGATACGCTGGAACAACGGCAGCACGGATTTCTCAAAGGTCTTGCAGGCCAACAACAACGGGGTGGCCCTCAACCACAACTACAACGCGGCATGGGAGGAATCCAAGCAGGCCGAGGCGGAGCTGGGCATCACCGGGCCGGGCCCCACGCGGTTTTCCGGGCCGTATCCCGAATCGGAGCCTGAGTCCCGCGCGGTAGCGGATTTCACGCGCAGCCACGACTTTAGGCTGGTGATGGCGTATCACAGCCAGGGCGAGGGGATATTCTGGAACTTCGAGGACCTCGCGCCGCCCGAAGCGCTGACCAGCGGGCAGGAACTGTCGCGTCTGAGCGGCTACGCTCTGGCCACGCCGGAAGGCGCCGCCTCGTACGCGGGCTACAAGGACTGGTTCATACAGGAATACCGACGGCCGGGCTATACCATCGAAGTGGGGCTGGGCACCAACCCGCTGCCCATCTCGCAGTTCGACAGGATATACGCCGACAACCTGCCGATGCTGCTGTATGCCGCGACGGTATAGGACAGAACTGCAAGGTTACTTTTGTAGATAGCTGGCCGCTGCTACAGTAGCACTAAATGTGGACAACCCCCAATATGTTATTATTTGTGATTTCTTTATCTTGACTTGTTGATTGTTAAAAGATAAGCTTCAATTAGCGTCCTTTAATATGAGGTGCAAATAATTGAAAATAAAGATGTTTTGGCCGGAATGCGAATTTATAAATGGAAAGTGGAGCAACACGCCTATAGATTCATTTTGGGTTGAATGTACGGAAGAAGAGGCTAAAGAAAAAGTCTATCCGTATTTATCTGCTGAAGAAAAAAATAATATGCAAAAAAATATTACAACAATAAAGCCTGGGAACTTGCTGGTATTAACACAGAAAATTACTATTTTCTTGTTTCGAAGGATTTGCAATCAATTATGTCTTTTCCGTGGTTTTATCCCTATTCGGGGCAATGGGGTGCTTATTGCCCGTTTAGAAAAATAGATGAAATCGAAATAAGTAATCTGGAAGAAATAAAGCAAATAATAACAGTAAAGTAATTAAGTACGGAATGCTGTAATAGGCAATAATATGATAGTGCATGGCAAAACCTCATATTGTTTGCGGGAGGCGCACAGCCCTTTTTTATATTTTCGGAGTGGCATTTTACACGAATACAGTTCTTTGCCGCATCCATGCTTTACGCGCGGGCGGTGAGGTGATACAGTGAGGATATCATATCAAGGGGGCCCCGCGGCATGAAGATGAACTACCCCAAAACCATACTGGTTGGACTGGCTTTTCTCACCATCTCCGCCTTCTGGCAACTGTACGATTTTATCATCCCGTTGATACTGAAAAACACTTTCGATGTCAGCGACACGGTGGCGGGCGTTATCATGTCCGCCGACAACATATTTGCGCTGTTCATGCTTCCGCTGTTCGGCGCGCTGTCGGACAAAACGCACACGCGCATCGGGCGGCGCATGCCGTACGTGATATTCGGCACCGCGGCGGCTGTGATATTCATGATGGGCATACCGCTTGCCGCGCACCGGCGTATGCTGCCGCTGTTTATGGCTGCGCTGGCGCGGGTGCTCATCTCGATGGCGGTATACCGCTCTCCGGCGGTGGCGCTGATGCCCGATATCACGCCCAAGCCGCTGCGCTCCAAAGGCAATGCCATTATCAACCTGATGGGCGCGGTGGGCGGCGCGCTGATACTG
>JAAXZP010000315.1 GCA_012719815.1 Christensenellaceae bacterium | reverse complement strand
GTGCGGCCCGGACCTTAAGCGCGACGGATACGATATACCGTTTGCCACGTTCCTCGGCATCAACGCGGACAAGGTGCCGGATATCGACCTGAATTTTTCCGGCGTTTACCAGCCCGAAGCGCACAGGTTCATACTGGAGTATTTCGGGGAAGACCGCGTGTTCCGCGCGGGCACCATCAGCAGTATCAAGGAGCAGACGGCGTACGGCTTTGTGAAGAACTATCTTCAGGAGAAGGGCATTACGGCGAGCCGCGCCGAGATTGAACGGCTGACAAAGGGCGTGTCGGGTACCAAACGCACCACGGGCCAGCATCCGGGCGGCCTTGTCATACTGCCGGCGGGCCGCGATATCCACGAGTTTACGCCGGTGCAGTACCCCGCCAACGACCCGACGTCGGGCAGCATTACCACGCACTACAACTTCAACTCGCTGCACGACCGGCTGGTGAAGCTGGACATACTGGGCCATGACGACCCGACCGTGCTGCGCATGCTGCAGGACCTGACGGGCATTAACCCCAAGGAAGTGCCCATCAACGACCCGGACACGCTGTCGCTGTTCCGGAGCACCAAGGCGCTGGGCATCGAGCCGGAGCAGATACTCGGCTGTCAGGTGGGCAGCCTCGGCCTGCCGGAATTCGGTACCAAATTCGTGCGCCAGATGCTGGTGGACACCCAGCCCACCACCATCGGCGAGCTGGTGCGCATCGCCGGGCTGTCGCACGGCACCGACGTGTGGCTGAACAACGCGCAGGACCTGGTGATGAACGGCACGGCCACGCTGCGGCAGGTGATATGCACGCGCGACGACATCATGAACTATCTTGTGGCCCGCGGCATGGACGAGACCGAGGCGTTTTATATCATGGAGTCGGTGCGCAAGGGCAAGGGCTTAAAAGAAGAATGGGAAAAGGACATGCGGGCCCTGAACGTGCCCGAATGGTTCATCGATTCGTGCAAGAAAATCAAATACATGTTTCCGCGGGCGCATGCGGTGGCGTATGTCATGATGGCGCTGCGCATCGCGTATTTCAAGGTGCACCACCCGAGGGCTTTTTACGCGACGTATTTCTCGGTGCGCGCGGACAACCTGGACGCGAGATACCTGCACTCAGGCGAGCAGGTGCGCCAGCGCATCGCCGCCATCGAGGCGCAGGGCAAGGACGCTTCCGCTTTGGACCAGGCGCAGCTCACGATTCTGGAAGTGGCGCTGGAGATGTTTGAGCGCGGCATCGATTTCCTGCCGCCGGATCTCTATAAATCCGACGCGACCAACTGCGTGATAGAGCCGGAAGGCATCCGGCTGCCGTTCACCGCTATCAGCGGCACCGGCGAGGCGGCGGCAAGAGGCATCGTGGAGGCGCGCAGGCAGGGGCCGTTCTTGTCCATCGAGGACCTGAAGAACCGATCGGGCATATCCAGCGCCGTTATCGCCAAGCTGGAGGAGCACGGGTGCCTGGAAGGCCTGCAGAAAAGCAACCAGCTGAGCCTGTTTGATTGAGGTTGTCATTTTTTCGAGTCACGAGGAATTGCATAATAATTGGCAAACTGTCAAAAAACTTATTTTTTTCGACTTATTGAGAGCATATATCCATTATACGCTCTTTTTGTTATAATAAAGACCATATTCGATTCAATCAGCGGGGAGGCGGCATCCAGCAGGGTTCGGTTTCTTTATATATAGTCCTATCATGGATGCAAATTACTATTTTCGGATTTTTGCGGCCACCCTGGTCGAGTTATAGATTTCAAATTTTATACGGAGGATAATGATGAACAAAGCGACAAACAAGAGCAAGGTGGTCGTCATAGGCGCGGGCAAAGTGGGGGCCACGGTGGCCTATACCATCATGATGAACAAGCTGGCGTCCGAGATCGTTTTGTTGGACGTGGACCGGAACAAAGCCCGCGGCGAGGCGCTGGATATCAGCCATGGCATTGCGTATTTCAAGCAGTTGACCATACGCGACGGCGATTACGCAGACTGCGCGGATGCCGACGTCATCGTGCTCACGGCGGGGATTCCGCGCAAGCCGGGGCAGACGCGCCTCGACCTGGCGCGCACCAATGTGGCCGTAACGCGCGAGATCGTCAGTAATGTCATGAAGCATGCGGACAACCCGTTGTTTTTGGTGATATCCAACCCGGTGGACGTGCTGACGTATGTGGTTCAGAAGGAGAGCGGCCTGCCGGCAAGCCGTGTGATCGGTTCGGGCACCACTCTGGACACAGGGCGTTTCCGGTATTTCTTAAGCCAGCACTGCAAAGTGGACGTGCGCGACGTGCACGCCTACATCATCGGCGAGCATGGCGACAACTCGGTTCCGGTGTGGAGCCGCGCTTCCATCGCGTCCAAGCCGTTCGACGAGTACTGTGAGGACTGCCCGAGGCGATGCCTGAAGATCTACAGGGAGCACATATTTGAACAGACGCGCAATGCCGGCACAGAACTTATCAAATTCAAGGGCGCTACTTTCTACGGCGTGGCGCTGGCGGTCACGCGCATCATCGGCGCGTTTATGGGCGACGAGAATTCAGTGTTTACTGTTTCATCGGTGCTGGACGGCAACTACGGCATCAGCGACGTGGCGCTGAGCCTGCCGTGCATCCTGAACCGCAACGGCATCGACCGTTACCTGGATATCCGCATCAGCGACGAGGAACGGTTGCAGCTTCAGGAATCGGCAAATAAGCTCAAGGCTGCGATACGCGACGTGTATCTGCCTGTGGTAAGTTGATTTTCAAAAAGCGATGTGAATTACTCAGGAAGGAAAGACGATGAACATACAGGAAGAATCCCTTAAGCTGCACGAACAATGGAGAGGAAAAATCGAGGTTATCAGCAAGGTACCGGTTAAAGACAAGCATGACCTGTCGGTGGCGTATACGCCGGGCGTGGCGGAGCCTTGCCTGAAAATAGCCGAAAACGCAGACTTATCTTATACCTACACGCGGCGCTGGAACCTGGTCGCGGTGGTGACGGACGGCACGGCGGTGCTGGGCCTGGGCGATATCGGGCCGGAAGCGGGCATGCCGGTGATGGAAGGCAAGTGCGTGCTGTTCAAGTCATTTGCGGACGTGGACGCGTTCCCGCTGTGCATCCGCAGCAAGGATGTGGACGACATTGTGAACACCGTAAGGCTCTTGGCCGGCAGCTTCGGCGGCGTCAACCTGGAGGATATCTCCGCGCCGCGCTGCTTTGAGATAGAGAAAAGGCTTAAAGCATGCTGCGATATCCCGATATTCCACGACGACCAGCACGGCACCGCGGTGGTGACGGCAGCGGCGCTAATCAACGCGATGAAGCTGACGGGCCGCAAGCTGGAAGAACAGGAATGCGTGATATCCGGAGCGGGCGCGGCCGGCGTGGCCATCACCAAACTGCTGATGCGCATGGGCCTTAGGAACGTGATACTGTGCGACACCAAGGGGGCGATTTGTGAAGGCCGCGAAGGGCTGAACCCGTTCAAGCAGGAAATGGCGAAGATCTCCAACCACGAGATGAAGAAAGGCTCGCTGCAGGACGTGATTAAGGGGGCGGACATTTTCATCGGCGTTTCCGCGCCCGGCATCGTGACGCAGGACATGGTGCGCAGCATGAACCCGAACCCGCTGATATTCGCCATGAGCAACCCTGTTCCCGAGATTATGCCGGACCTCGCCAAAGAGGCGGGCGCCGCGGTGGTGGGCACGGGCCGCAGCGATTTCCCGAACCAGATCAACAATGTGCTGGCGTTCCCCGGCATATTCCGCGGCGCGCTGGACGTGCGCGCGCGCGACATCAACGACGAGATGAAGATCGCCGCGGCTTACGCGATTGCGGGCCTTATTTCGGACGACGAGCTTATGCCCGATTATATTATCCCCGCGCCGTTTGACCCGCGCGTGGCTCCGGCTGTGGCCAAGGCGGTGGCCAAAGCGGCCCGTGATTCCGGCGTGGCGCGCATCTAGCGTACCGAAAACAATATTACATACGGCGCTTATATGGCGCCGTTTTTATTTGCTGAAAGGAATTTACCGGAATGCCAATGAGAGCCGCCTTATTGACTATTGGGAAAGCGACGTATATAATAAACTGAGTTTTTCGGGAACGTTTTATTATTGCGGTTTTGGCGGTAAACACGCTGCCCGTATGTTTTTGAAAATCCGGTTGGAGCATTCCGTTAAGGAGGATTACGGGGACAATCATGAGAAAACGCAGCATTATATGGCTGGTGATCATCGTCGTAATTTTCGGCGCTGCCGTCTACTTTGGCATGACCGGCTTCCAGATAGGCGTATACAGGATGCGCCCGCTGTATGAGCAGGTCAATCTCGGCCTGGATCTGACGGGCGGCGGATATGTGGTATATCAGGCCGAAAAGGGAGATCTTTCGGACGATGACTTTGCGGCCAAGATGAAAACGACGATCGCCGTGCTTCGCGACCGTCTGGACAGCAAAGGCTATACCGAAGCGACGGTGGTGCAACAGGGCAGCGACCGCATCCGTATCGAGATACCCAACAAGGAAGAGGACCAGCAGGCTGTGTTTGAGGCCATCGGCAAGCCGTCCAAGCTGGAGTTCAAGGACGCCAACGGCAAGTTGTGGATTACCGGCGATATGGTCAAATCCGCGCAGGCCGTTATGCTTTCGGATACCAGAGAGATCGTTGTTCAGCTCGAGTTCAACGACGAGGGCGGCAAGCTGTTCGGCGACATGACCGCCGAGGCCTATGCGAACAAGACGAACATCAATATATACGTGGACGATGTGCTGATTTCCAGCGCCAGCGTCAAAGACGGCGCGATATACGGCGGCCGGGCGATCATATCGGGCGGCGGCAGCGGCGGTTTCACGCAGGAAGAGGCGGAGAACCTCGCGGTGGGCATCTCGTCGGGCGCTCTGCCGCTGAACCTAAAAGAGCTTGAGCTGCGCACCATCAGCGCGTCGCTGGGCGAAGACGCTCTTTCATCCAGCCTGTTCGCCGGCATGATCGGCATCATCGTGCTGTTCGTGTTCATGCTGGCCTATTACCGGCTGCCGGGCCTGATGGCGGACATTGCGCTGGCTGTCTATATGTTCATCATACTGCTGCTGCTGGCGGCGATTCCGGCTATCCAGCTGACGCTGCCGGGCATCGCGGGCATTATACTCAGCGTGGGCATGGCGGTGGACGCCAACGTCATCATATTCGAGCGCTTCAAGGAGGAACTCGCCACCGGCAAGACGCTGCGCGCGGCGCTGAACGCCGGTTTCCACAAGGCGATGAGCACAATCATCGACTCCAACATTACGACGATCATCGCGGCTATCGTTATCGCGGTGTTTGGCGTGGGCACGGTGAAGGGCTTCGGCTATACGCTGATCATGGGTATCGTGGTGTCGATGTTCACCGCTTTGGTGGTCACCAGGGCGCTGATGAAACTGGCTATTAATCTTAACATAAAGAATCTCAAGCTGTATACCAGCCGAAAGATTGCGCCTGAAAAATCGCTGAAGGGGGGTGAGTGATATGCTGTTACTCAACAAGACGAAGTACTTTATGATATTGTCCGGCCTTATCATTCTGGCAGGCCTCATCGTGGGCATCGCCATGGGCGGGCTGAATCTGGGGCTGGACTTTACGGGCGGCAGCATACTCACCATAGACCTGGGCGAGAAATTTGACATGCAGGTGGTGGAGCAGGCGCTTCAGGACAACGGCGTGGACCCGGCTTTGGCGCAGCTCACCAGATCCGGGGAGACGCAGGCGGTTATCCGCATCCAGCAGCTGCCCGAAGACAGGGATTATGGCGAGTTTCGTGAAAACCTGCTGAGCGCGCTGGAGAAGACCTATCCGGGTGCCAGCGGCAGCGAGATTGAAAGTGTGGGCGGCGTCACTTCCAGCGAGATCGTCACCAACGCGTTTTTGTCCGTTGTTATCGCGGCGGCGCTGATGCTGATCTACATCTGGATACGGTTTGAGCTGTTTTCCGGCATCGCGGCGGTTGCGGCGCTGGTTCACGACGTGCTGATTATGACTGCGGTGATGAGCATCGCACGCGTCCCCGTCAACAGCTCGTATATCGCGGCGTGCCTGACAATCGTCGGCTACTCAATCAACGACACCATCGTGGTGTTCGACCGCATCCGCGAAAACAGGAAGAAGATTTCCCTCAAGTCGATGACGCCTATGGAGATTGCGGACCTGAGCGTCAGGGAGACGCTGCCGCGTACCATCAACACATCGCTGACGACGCTGGTCACGATACTGGCGGTATACATATTCGGCGTTCCGTCCATCAAGGAGTTCGCGCTGCCCATCATCGTGGGGCTTATTGCGGGAACGTATTCGTCGATATTCATCGCGAGCCCCATCTGGATGAAGCTGCTGGAATTAAAGCGCCAGAAACAGCTTGGCCAGGTCAGCGAGAAAAAGGCCAAAAAGGCGAAAGCATAAATAAACGGCGATATATGCCGGTGAAAAGCCTTTCCTGGTTTCGGGAGAGGCTTTTCAGTATATTGGAAATGACTTCCCGCCACTCAGGCGGTATTGGGCGTTAAAGGGGTTATATTTTGAAGAGGTTTGTCGTTCGGCAGGGCGCGGTATGCGACCCGAATACAGTCAGGGCGGTGCAGGCGGCGACCGGGCTGTCAGAGCCGGTGGCTGCGCTGCTTTGCAGCCGCGGCATCGATACGCCTGAAGCGGCGCGGCGGTTTTTGCATCCCGGTCCGGAGCAGTTGCACGACCCGTTTCTGCTGCCCGACATGGCGGCGGCGGCGGAGCGCATCCGGCGTGCCGGCGCGAACCGTGAGAAGATCACGGTGTTCTGCGACTACGACGCGGACGGCACCTGCGGCGGCAGCGCGCTGTACCTGCATCTGCGCCGCGCGGGGGCGGACGTGTCCATCCAGACGCCCAACCGTCACAGGGAGGGCTACGGTCTGTCCGCAGCTGCGGTGGAGCAGATCGCTGCGGACGGCGGCACGCTGATCATCACGGTGGACTGCGGCATCACCAACATCGCGGAAACGGCGCTGGCGAAAAGCCTGGGCGTTGATGTGATCGTTACCGACCATCACGAATGCGGCGAAGTGCTGCCGGATACGCCGTACATCATCAATGCCAAGCGGCCGGACAGCGCGTATCCGTACCGGTACCTGGCAGGCTGCGGCGTGGCGTTCAAGCTGATCCACGCGCTGTCGTCGCTGGCCGAGGCGATGCGCTATATCGACCTTATCGCAATCGGCACGATTACGGACATTGTGCCGCTGCTGGGCGAAAACCGCGTGATTGCCCATATGGGGCTTAAAAAGCTGCGCCAGAACGCGTCGACGGGCGTTGCCGCGCTGGCGCAGGCGGCAGGCATCAGCCTGCCGAAGATATCGTCGTTCGGCATCGGGTTTGGACTGGGCCCGCGCATCAACGCGGCTGGCCGCATGGACACCGCCGAGACGGCCATCGAGATACTCACGGCAGGCAAACAGGGGCCGGCGTTGAGGCAGAGCGTGGCGCAGCTGTGCACGCTCAACGAGCGGCGGCGGCGGGAGGTCTGCGACATACTGGCAGACGCGGAGAAGATGATAGCCGAATACGGGTATCATACCGACCCCGCGATACTGCTGGCGGACAGCCGCTGGAACGCCGGCGTGATCGGCATTGCCGCGGCCAAGCTGGCGGAGAAGTATTACCGGCCATGCGTGCTGTTCGGCGGGGATGGCGACCTGATTGGCTCGGCGCGCAGCGTGCCGGGCATCAATATATACGAGGTGCTTGGGGCTTTTGCGGACAGCTACGAGAAGTTCGGCGGCCACGCCCAGGCGGCAGGGCTAACCATTCGGCCGGAGCGGCTTAATACCCTGCGCTCCGACGTGTGCGCGTACATCCGGGCGCATTATGACGAGTCGGTTTTTGTGCCGCAGAAGCTGTACGACATGGAGCTGTCCGCGGGCGACGTGACGCACCGGTTTGTGGAAGACCTCGCGCGGCTGGAGCCTTTCGGGCCGGAGAACGAGCAGCCGGTGTTTGTGATACGAAATGCCGAGCTGACGGCCGTGCGGTTTGTCGGCCGCGATCAGGCGCATCTGAAATTCACGCTGAAGCAGGGGGATAAGG
>JAAXZP010000314.1 GCA_012719815.1 Christensenellaceae bacterium | reverse complement strand
GTATAATATCATTGAAGGTCAAAGATAGTCAAAGGGAGATTGAGATGTCGGTACTGAGCGACACCATTGAGCAGTTTATCAAAGACTTGATGAACGAATACGAGGGGAAAATTGAGCTGCAGCGAAACGAGCTGGCGCAGCATTTCAACTGCGCACCTTCGCAGATAAATTACGTGCTCGCCACCCGGTTTACGCCGGACAAGGGCTACATCATTGAAAGCCGGCGCGGCGGCGGCGGGTATATCCGCGTGCTGAGGCTCAGCGTTGAGACGTCGGAGCACCTTTTCCGGCTGGTGACGACGCGCATCGGCGAGGAGATATCCGAGCGCGACGCGAATGACGTGATCTGCTGGCTGGTCGAGAACGATTCGATTAAAAAACGCGAGGGCGCGCTGATGAAGGCCGCGGTTTCGGACAAGGCTCTGAACATCCCCGCAATGCTGAAAGACAAGATCAGGGCCAGCATATTAAAGCAGATGCTGCTGGTGCTGCTGAGCAAGGAGGCGGAATAAATGCTATGCGACCAATGTCTGAAAAACACGGCCACCGTCCACATGACGACATTTGTTAACGGCCAGGTGAAGACGGTGCATCTTTGCAGCCAGTGCGCGGCCCAGAAAAAGGGCACGATGGCAATACCGTGGTTTTCTTTTAACGACTTTTTCAGCGCGTTCTACGACGAGGAAGAAGGCTCGGACGTGGTGTGCGAGGGCTGCGGCACCACGCTTGCGAATTTTACCAAGGAAGGGCGGCTGGGCTGCGCCCGCTGATATGAGACTTTTAAATCCAGCCTGATGCCCATATTAAAGAGCATCCACATGAACACGCGCCATACGGGCAAACGGCCGGGCGAAGCCGTCGTGGTGGAGCCGGGCCGCGAGGCCGCGCTGAGCGAGGTAGAGCAGCGCAAGGAGCAGCTCAAAAAGAAGCTGCGCGAAGCGGTGGCAGTGGAGAACTACGAGGAAGCCGCGCGCCTGCGGGACGAGATCGCGCTGCTGGAGAAAGAGGGTGGCTGATATGCAGAGTGGGGCTAACATGCTGGCTTGGCTGACAGATAACGCGCCTGAGTGCGACGTGGTGGTATCCACGCGCATCCGCCTGGCGCGCAACCTTGCCGACATTCCGTTTCCGGCTCGCATCAGAAGGATGGACGATATCGAGGCGGTGCACAGCCGTGCGCGGGAGTGCCTGACCAAATCCCCGACGTTCACCTACGAGCGGCTGTCCAACCTGACGGAGCTCGACAAGCGCGCCCTGGTGGAAGGGCACGTGATCAGCAGCGATCTGGCGCGCAGCAAATACGGCGGCCTTATCATCAGCCAGGATCAGTCGCTGAGCGTGATGATCATGGAAGAGGACCACTACCGGCTGCAGGGGCTGGGCGCGGGCATGTCGCTGTTCGCCACGTACAATCTGGTGGACAAGCTGGACCAGATGCTCGCGAGCGAGGTGAAATACGCTTTCAGTGACGAACTGGGCTTTCTGACGAGCTGCCCGACCAACGTGGGCACCGGTATGCGCGCTTCGCTGATGCTGCACCTGCCGGCGCTGTCGGCGGTGAAAGGCATCCCGCGCATCTCGCAGATGATAGGCAAGATGGGCATGACGGTGCGCGGCGCTTTTGGCGAAGGCAGCACGGCAGCCGGCGCGTTTTACCAGATATCCAACCAGGTGACGCTGGGCGTCACGGAGAAGGAAATACTGATGCACCTGTTGTCCATTGCCAACAAGGTGATCGACTTTGAGCGGGATGCCCGCAAAGAGCTGTACAATAGCATGGGTACGGCGCTGGAAGATAAGATATGGCGTGCGGTCGGCATACTGAAATACGCGCGCCGCATCAGCGACGCCGAGGCGCAAAAACTGATTTCCGACGTGGCGTTCGGCGTGTCGCTGGGCATTGTGAAGGACATGACGAGCGGTCAGCTTTACCGCATTATGATGAACGCGCGGCCCGCGATACTCGCATCGGCCAGCGGGCCACAGCAGGCGCAGGACAGAGACGCTGCAAGGGCCGATATGCTCAGACAGGCATTCAGCTGAGCGGAAAGGAGAGATGTTATGGATTTCTTTGCGAAGTTTACTGAAGGCGCGAAAAACGCACTCAAGCACGCCGAGCGAAAGGCGCGCGAGCTGGGGCATAACTATGTGGGTACCGAGCACCTTCTGCTTGGCCTGATTATGGAAAAGGAGGGGGCGGCGGCCAACCTGCTGTCGCTGTCCGGCGTATCCGAAGAAGCGGTGACGCAGAACGTCTTAAACCTTATCGGCAAAGGCGACTATGTGTTCACCCAGTCGTTCGGATACACGCCGCGCTCCAAAAAGATTCTGGAGCTGGCTGTGGCGTTCTCCAAGCAGCTCGGCCAGTCCTATGTGGGCACCGAGCACATACTGATGGCGCTGCTGCACGAGAAGGAAGGCGTGGCGTTCAAGATACTGACCGATCTCGGCGCGGACCTCAAGGAGCTGGAGAACGGCATCCACAACGTGACGGGCGGCGGCGACAGCCCTGCTTCCGACTACCAGGGGCCGAAGAAGGATTCCAATACGCCCAAGCTGGATAAGTTCGGGCGCGACCTCACGCAGGCGGCCAGGGACGGGGAGCTGGACCCGGTCATCGGGCGCGCCAAGGAAATAGAGCGCATCACGCAGATACTCTCGCGGCGCACCAAGAACAACCCCGTGCTGATAGGCGAGCCGGGCGTGGGCAAATCCGCCATCGCCGAAGGGCTGGCGCAGCGCATTGCGGACGGCAACGTGCCCGAGCTGCTGCGCGGCAAGCGCGTGATAGCGCTGGACCTCGCGGG
>JAAXZP010000313.1 GCA_012719815.1 Christensenellaceae bacterium | reverse complement strand
GCCCACCAACCACCTGGATGCGGAAGCGACCGAATGGCTGGAGAACTACCTCAAAAGCTGGCGCGGCGCGATGATACTGGTTTCGCACGACCGCTGGTTTCTCGACCAGCTGTGCACGCATGTGGCGGGCCTGAGTAACGGCAAACTCACCGTTGAGACGGGCAATTACTCCGCCTATGCGATGAAGCGGCAGGAACAGCGGCGACTGCAGCAAAAAGCGTACGAGCAGAACCAGAAGGAAATAAAGCGGCAGGAAGCCGTCATCGAGAGATACAAGACATGGGGCCGCATCGGCGGCGGCAAGAACTTCATCAAGGCGCAGACACGGCAGCGCCTGCTGGACAAGATGGAACGCGTGGAGCGGCCCGAGGCGGAGCGGGCCAGGATGTCGCTCCGGCTTTCCGGAGGTGGCATGACCGGTGAGGACGTGCTGACGTCGGAAGGCCTCGGCATGGCGTTCGGGGACAAAACGCTGTTTGAGAATGTGAACTTTAGGCTGCAGAGGGGAGACAGCGCCGCGCTCGTGGGGCCTAACGGCGCGGGCAAAACGACGCTGCTGCGCATCGTGGCCAACAGGCTTAAGCCCACGGCGGGCGATGTGGAGCTGGGCGCGGGCGTGAAGGTGGGCTATTACGACCAGTTGCACGAGGGGCTTTGCGAGCACCTGACCGTGCTCGAGGAAGTGCGCGAGGCAGACCCGTCCAAATCGGACGGCGAACTGCGCAGCATGCTGGCGGGGTTCCTGTTTTACGGAGACGACGTATTCAAACCGGTATCCGCGCTGTCGGGCGGCGAGAAAGGTAGGCTGGCGCTGCTCAAGCTGATGATGGCGCGCCCCACGCTGCTGCTTCTGGACGAGCCCACCAACCATCTGGACATGGACAGCCGCGAGGTGCTGGAAGACGCGCTGATTGAATTCGACGGCACCATACTGTTTGTCAGCCACGACCGCTATTTCATCAACCGGGTGGCGACGCGCATACTGGAGCTGCGGGACGGCGCCCTCACGTCGTTTGAGGGCAACTGGAGCGATTATCAGGCGTTCCTGGAGGCCCGCAAAGCGGCGGCGGACATGCCGGCGTATTTGGATAGCGGGCTGACCAAGACGGAAGCGGCTCGGCGGAGGCGCGCCGAGCGTGAGGAAGCGCAACGCGCGAAGGAAGCGCGGCAGCGCGTGACGCAGGTGGAAAAGGAGATTGCGCAGGCGGAGCAGCGCCTCAAGCAGATCGAGACCGCGCTGGGGGACCCTGCCGCGCTGTCGGAGGCGGATGTCATGGCGCTGTCCGGCGAGTACGAGCAGCTGCAGCGACAGCTTAACGCGCTGATGGAGCAGTGGGAGCAGGCTTTGTCCGCCGCCGGCATGGCGTAAATGGGTGCAGGCTTTTAGCATTGCACATCGTCTTTATGGAAGTGCGCTGCTGGCCGCGCTTGCCCGCGCTGTGGTGAAAGAGTATAATAGGGCATGTTTAGGGTGATTTTATGGATATATGGTTATTGATACAGATAAAGGGAGATTTGAATGGAAGATAAAAGGATTGCGGTGCTGATCGACGCGGACAATGTATCGGAAAAATACATTAAGGCGATATTCGACGAGATAGCCAATCACGGCACGCCCACTTATAAGCGCATATACGGCGACTGGACAAAACCGCAGCTTGCTTCGTGGAAGAGCGTGCTGCTCAGCTACTCCATCACGCCCATCCAGCAGTACAGCTACACGACCGGCAAGAACGCGACGGACTCCGCGCTCATCATCGACGCAATGGATATACTGTATTCCGTAAATGTGGACGTATTTTGCATCGTGTCCAGCGACAGCGATTTTACGCGTCTGGCGGCGCGGCTGCGCGAATCCGGCATGTATGTGATCGGTATGGGGGAGAAAAAGACGCCCACGCCTTTCATTGCGGCATGCGAGATATTCAAATACCTGGAGGTGCTCGCCGCGCCCGCTCCACAGCCTGACAAGGAAGAGGAAGCGCCGGTAAACGGAAACGCGAAGCCTGCGCAGCCCGCCAAGGAAGGCATGGCGAGCCGGGAGGAGATCATCGAGGCACTGAAGGTGATCATCACCGAGAGTTCTGATGAGGACGGCTGGGCGTATCTCGGGCAAGTGGGCAAGCTGCTCAACAAGCGCTACCCCGATTTTGATACGCGCAACTACGGTTTTTCCAAGCTGACGCCGTTTGTGTCCTCATTAAAGCAGTTTGAGATACAGTCGCGTAAGCCCGGCAGCCCCCACGGGTCGCTAAAATATGTCCGCATTAAGGAAACGAAACAAAAGAACAGCCCCGGCGGGAAGAGCATGGGATAAAGGATATAACCAACAGGCTCTATGTAAAGGCGGCCGCTTCTCGGAAGGACAGGCCGCCTGTTAATGTCTGGTTTGGCCGGCTTAAGCGGCATGTCTGGCCGCAAGGCTGCCGGCGCTGTTGATAGGAGGAATGGGCTTTTTGCCGTCAGAAACGGCAGCACCAGTTATCGAACCGTCTGCCGCAGTCGAAGCCCAGATCACAGCCGCACCCGCGGCAGCGGAAGTGTCCACAGCCCGGGCCGCAGTCGCAGCAGTCAAAGCTGCTGAAGGGGCCGCACGATTTCCAGAAGCTGCACTTATCGAAGCATTTATCGAAACAGCCGCACTTATCGAAGCCGTACTTGCCTAAGCTGCATTTGTCGAAGCCGCATTTGCCAAATCCGCAGCACTTATCAAACCCGCCGTGCTTGCCGAAACCGCATTTGTCAAAACATTCGCATTTATTGAAACAACCGCATTTGTTGAAGAAGCCGCATTTATCGAAAAGTCCGCAGTTCTGGCAGCAGCACAGGTAAAGCAGCAGCGGAAGACACTCGTTATTCAGCATATAGTTTTCATCACCTCTAAATGTGAAGCTATAATTTAGCGTATTCAGCCGTAAAAAAAATGTGAGGATTGCCGAAAAACTATATTGCATTATTCAGTAGTTTGTGCTATGCTGAATCTACTGAATAAAATACAGTAGTGGATATTGACCAGAAAGGGCGGAAATGAACGCACAGTTTAAAAAAGGGGTGCTGGAGCTATGCGTGCTCTCCTATCTGGCCCGCCGGGACGCGTACGGCTATGAGCTGGCGGAAAAGATATCCTCGCGCATCGAGATTGCTGAAGGAACGCTGTACCCGCTTCTCAGGAAACTGAAAAGTGAAGGGCTGTGCGAGACATATCTGTCAGACGAGTCGGGCGGGCCGCCGCGCAAGTATTACCGGCTGACGGACAAGGGCCGCGAGACCGGGCGCCGGCTGCGGCAGGAATGGGAGAATTTTACGCGTAACGTGGCGTTGTTTATGGAGGACGACGATGAATGATTTTCTGATGCGGCTGGAGCGGAGCCTCAAACATATGGACGCCCAGGAGAAACAGGATATACTGCAGGATTACCGCGAGCATTTCGAGATCGGCCTTGCGACCGGCAAGCCCGAGGAACAGATCGCCCAGGCGCTGGGTGAGCCGGAACAGCTGGCAAAGTTATTCTCTGCGATGGGCGCGGCCGGTCGGGCACATAAATCCCGCGGGTGTAAAGCGTCGCTGCGGATGATCGCCGCGTTTTTGAGCTGCAAGGGGGGAGGCGGGATATTGGCTGCCCTGCTGTACCTCGTCTGCCTGGCGGTGATGATATCGCTGTATGCGGGGGCGATGAGCGTGGTATTGGCGGGCGCAGGTTCCCTGGCGGTGATGGTGGCGGAGATCGTCAAAGGATACCCGATATGGGCGGTGACGGCGCTTTTCGCGGCGCTGATGCTGGGCAGCGGCGGCATGCTGTGCTGCAAGGGTCTGGCCCTGCTGTGGCGCAGGCTGTTTGGTGCGCTGCCGCTGCTGGTCAAGCGCATGATGCAGAAAAGTGCGGGAAAGAAGGCGATGGCATGAAGAAAACGACCAAACTGTTTATCGTATTGCTGATAGTGGGCGCTGCGGGGCTGGCCGTGACGCTGGTTGCGGCGGTTGCCGCCGGGGCGATATATTCCCGCGAAGCGTCCGCGAGCTACACGTTTGACGAAGCGCAGACGGAGATAACGCTGCATACAAAACTGACGCAGGTGGAGCTGGTGCCTTCCGATGAATACCGCGTGGAGGCATATGTGAAAGCGTGGAGGCCGGATGAGATCGATATGGACAGCGTACTCGCCGTGCGGTCAGAGGGCGGCGTTCTGACGATTGAGGAGAAAGGTTTCCCTGCCGATTTCCTGGGCCGGTTTCCGCAACCGTATGAAATGAATCTGACGATATACGCGCCGCAGGCGGTATTGGACATGGCGGAAGGGGGATTGTCATGAAGACGGTGGTGATCACCGGCGCGACTTCGGGCATCGGCTTTGAGGCGGCTTGCGCGATCACGGCGCAAGGCATGCGCGTGATTGGCGTAGGGCGGTCGGCGGAACGGTGCGAGAGGGCGAGGGAGGCGCTGCTCTCCGGAATGCCGGAAGCCAACGTAGACTTTGTCTGCGGCGACCTGTCCAGCCAGCGCGAAGTGCATGCGGTGGCGGACGCGATATTAAGCCTGCTGGGTGACGAGGGGCTGTGGGTGCTGATCAGCAATGCGGGAGGCGTGCGCAGCTGGTACACCACCACGGCGGATGGGTATGAGATGCAGTTCGCGCTCAATCACCTGGCGGGCTTTCTGCTGGCGCACAGGCTGTGGCCGCGGCTCAAACAGGCGGGCGGCCGCATCATACTGACGGGCAGCAACTCGCACAAGATGGCGCGGATGCACTGGAAGGATATCATGTTTCAGCGGCGTTACAGCTGCCTGATGGCGTATAAGCAGTCGAAACTGTGCAATATGCTTTTCGCGGCAGAATTGAATCGGCGGCAAAGCGCCGTGAAGGCGTATGTGGTGGACCCCGGCCTGGTCAATACCGATATCGGCAATAAGGAGACGAGCGGGCTTGTGGATGTGTTCTGGAAGCTGCGGAAGCGTGGCGGCGTGGACCCCGAGGTACCGGCGCAGACGTATGCGTTCCTGTGCAGCCGTCAGCCCGCGCCGGAAGGACTGTATTACCACAACTGCCGCTCGGTAGCGTACAGCAAACGGGTGAACGACGCGGCGGACGCAAAAAGGCTGTTTGAGCTGTCTGAGCAGCTCTGCGGCGTGAAATTCGGAGGTGGAGAGCTATGATGGTACTGATCACCGGGGCTTGCGGCGGCCTGGGCCGCGCGATGGCATCCGAATGCGCGCGCAGGGGCTTTGCGCTGTTCCTGACGGACATATGCGAGCTGGGGCTGGAAAGCATCCAGCAGGGCCTGACGCGGCAGTACGGCGTGATGGTATACACGCATGTGTGCGATATCACCAATGAGCAGCAGGTGGCAGCGATGTTTGAGCGGATTAGCGGCATGGAGCAAAAACCGGGCATGCTGCTCAACATAGCGGGTATTGACCACGAGGGCGGCTTTGCGGCGCTGCCGGAGGATCGGATCATCGATATTGTGCGGCTCAATATTGAGGCGACGCTGCGCGTGACGCATGCGGCGCTGACCGTTCGGGACAGGGCGAAGCGGTTTATAATCGTGAACGTATCCAGCCTGGCCTCGCTGTATCCGATGCCGCTGAAGGCGACATATGCGGCGTCCAAGCGGTTCCTGCTAGACTTCTCCATCGCGCTGGGGCAGGAGTTAAAACACGAGAACGTCAGCGTGATGGCTTTGTGCCCCGGCGGCCTGCCGACCACGGATGAAGCGCTTCAGGGCATTGCGGCACAGGGGCTTTGGGGCAGCCTGACCACCAACGGGCTGGGCCTGGTCGCACGGCGGACGATATCGCGGGCGCTGGCAGGCCGACGCGTGTACATTCCAGGACTGGTCAACCGGATGCTCAGCATACTGGGTGCATTCGCGCCGCCCGCGCTGGTCGCGCGGCTGCTGCACCGCCGCTGGCAGCACGCCCAGTCGCAATGGCTGCCCAGCCTGCAATGAAGGCCATCAGCGGTGCGCTGGTGGAGAAACTTAAGCATACGAAAAGCGCGCTGAATATGCGCGCTTTATAGTATCGCGAACAGATTACTTGATTCACCCCAAAGGCGGTTCTTGGGGATTCCGCATACACAAGCCTTCCTTTACCACTTGTTCACGCCTGATACATGCCGTGGCTGGCCATATAGGAGTATAAGCCGAGGCCGTGCTCCTGCTCTTCTTTCTGGATATGGTTTAGTACCTGCCGTACGCCGGGATCCCGGAACTCGAATATCGCGGTGTTGTAGGTGGTCGACACGTACTTTTCGGTGGAGAGCAGGTCTTCGCACATTACGGCGTCGGTCTGGGGCGACGCGCTGCCCGGCTGGATGGGCGGGAATGCCTGCGCTTGCTGAGCCTGCTGGCCGCCCTGCTGACCGCCGGTTGCGGGCAGCTGTCCGGCCAGGATTTGGTTGATGGAGCTTAAGTGCTGCTGTTCCTGCTGTCCCAGCGTGGTAAACAGCTGTTTGAGCTGAGGGTCTGATGCCTGGGCGGCATAGCCGCTGTATTTCTTGATGCAAAGGTCCTCGTGTTTTTTCAGATCCTGCAATAACGATGTTTCCTTTTGGTTCAAGCTGATCATATCGCATACCTCCTTTTGCTTATCGTTTGTATATGAAGCCTCAATTATGCACTCAAAGACAAAATCAGGGAAAAAAGGAGAAAGTTTAGTTGACATCGGGAATGTCCGTATTGTATACTAAAACACAGTTCTGAAAGAATACATTTCTTTTTGGGCACAGGCCCGCGAGACGAGATGAGAAGAGATGAGATGTTATTCTTGACGAACAAGAAATAACAAGATGAGAGGAGAAGAGAACCATGAAAACCATTCCCAACAGAGTCTATTTGACCGAGGACGAATTGCCGAAGCAGTATTATAATATTGCTGCGGATATGCCGACCCGTCCGAAGCCGTACCTTAATCCGGTGACGAAAGAACCAGTTCAGCCGGATGATTTGGCGCCGCTTTTTGCCAAAGAGCTGATCGCGCAGGAGGTGTCCACTGAACGGTATATCGACATCCCGAAACAGGTGCGCGAGATATACGCCAAATTCCGCCCGTCGCCGCTGATACGCGCTTATGGGCTGGAAAAGGCGCTGGATACGCCCGCGAAGATCTATTACAAATACGAAGGCAATAACCCCTCGGGCAGCCATAAGCTCAACAGCGCCATCCCGCAGGCGTTTTACAACAAGGCCGAGGGCGTGAGGCGCCTGACCACCGAGACGGGCGCAGGCCAGTGGGGCAGCGCGCTTTCCATCGCCGCCCAGATGTTCGGGCTGGAATGCACCGTCTACATGGTGCGCGTTTCCTATGAGCAGAAACCGTACCGCAGGACGCTGATGCAAACCTACGGCGCGAACGTGATCGCCAGCCCGTCGACGCTGACCAATGCGGGTCGCGCGATACTCGAAAAGGATCCCGATTCGCTGGGCAGCCTGGGCATCGCGATCTCCGAAGCGGTGGAAGACGCGGTGATGCGGGACGACACGCACTATGCGCTGGGCAGCGTGTTGAACCACGTTATACTGCACCAGACCATCATCGGGCTGGAAGCGAAGAAGCAGTTTGAGAAGATCGACGAGTACCCGGATATCGTGATCGGCTGCAACGGCGGCGGCTCTAACTTCTCGGGCTGCGCGTTCCCGTTCCTGCACGACAAGCTGAAAAACGGTGCCAAGACCGAGTTCGTAGCGGTGGAGCCGGCGGCCTGCCCCAAGCTGACCAAGGGCAAATTCGCTTACGACTACGGCGATACCGCCAAGATGGCGCCCATTGCGATGATGTATACCTTAGGGCACGATTTTGTGCCGGCGGGCATTCACGCGGGGGGCCTTAGGTATCACGGCGACTCGGCGCTGCTCTCGCAACTGTATCACGACGGCTATGTGAGCGCGGCGGCGGTGCGCCAGACCGACGTGTTTAAAGCGGCGGTGCTGTTCGCCCGCAGCGAGATTATACTGCCAGCGCCGGAATCGGCTCACGCCATCGCGTATGCGATCCAGAAAGCGCTGGAATGCAGGGAGACAGGCGAAGCCAAAACGATATTCTTCAACCTTTCGGGGCACGGCGATTTCGACCTTGCCGCCTATGAGGAGTATCTGGCGGGAAGGCTCCAGGACTTCGAGTATACCGACGAGATGCTGGAGAAATGCTTTTCTACACTGCCGGAAATTGACTGAGGAATCGATGAAAGAGCGGCTGCGGTGAAGCGGCCGCTTTTTTTATGACAGGGGGGTAAACTTATAGGAAACTGCTGGCACATGGAGGAGACAGCCGTTGGTTATAAACCAAAGATAATCATTTAGTATCCAGTAACAAAACTTAAGCAATGTGGTTAGCCCTCTGGTGCGGAAAGGGGGCGGTATTTCCGCCCCCTTTTTGGATAGAGCTAATCAATCAAGAGAGGGCGCTCGCCGCCGTTCAAAGCGGCAGACACGGGCAAGCACCATGAATACGAGCGTGATGGCCGCAGTGATGAGATTCTGTGTATAGACATCGACACTTAATAGAGCCAATCCGTTGGAGAGCAGCGCCCACACCCATGCCGGAACCAAGGAGAACAGCACCGGAGCGATCCGGTTGTCCAGCGCGCGGCTCGAATAGACCACGGCAAATATGAACAGGATTGGAAGCTCTTTGTGGGTGCCAATGGTCGGCATCCCCACGCCCAGGCGCAGCGTCAGGAACAACCCTGCCAACACGGCGATGACTGCGCTTCCGACATAGGCGAAAATGAATGAAATCAGCCGTGCCTCTTTGTCTCGTTTGAACGAGGGCTGCCCGAGCCGGGTAAACAGCACGAGCAAAAACGCAACAGCAAAGGTGACGATGAGCAGCAGAAATGCGATCCCAGTAATATTATCGCGCGAAAAACCGGGAGTAATGGGGTACCCCTGAGAGATCAGCATACCGGTAAAG
>JAAXZP010000312.1 GCA_012719815.1 Christensenellaceae bacterium | reverse complement strand
GTATCATACCATCAGCGCAGGGAAACTGCGCCGGTATTTCAGCCTCAGGAACTTCACCGCTCCGTTCAAAAAACTGGCCGGCTATGTGAAAGCGGGCCGCATACTCAAAAGGCTGCAGCCGGCAGCGGTGTTTTCAAAGGGCGGTTTTGTCAGCGTTCCCGTGGTGTTCGCGGCGCATTGCAGAAAGATACCGGTGGTGCTGCACGAATCGGACTACACGCCCGGCCTCGCCAACCGTCTGTGCATTCCCAGGGCGGATAAAATCTGCGTGGCTTTTGAGCCGACGCTGAAATACGTCCCGGCGGGCAAGGGCGTCTGCACCGGCCTGCCGATACGTCAGGAACTGCTGACCGGCAGCAGGGCAACCGGGCTTTCGATATGCGGTTTCTCGGGCGAAAAGCCGGTGCTGCTCGTGATGGGAGGCAGCCTGGGCGCCAAGGCGCTCAACGACTCCATCGACGCAATGCTGGACGAATTGACGCAGACGTTCGACGTGGTTCATATCCGCGGAAAAAACAACCTGCGCAGCGGTTTTTTGCCGTGCGGATACAAACAGTTTGAATTTATCAGCTGTGAGCTGCCCCATATCTACGCCGCGGCGGACATCATGGTTTCCCGCGCGGGGGCTACGGCTGTGTTTGAGATACTCTCGCTGGCGTTGCCCGCTCTGCTGGTGCCGCTGCCCAAAGCCACCAGCCGGGGCGACCAGATACTGAACGCGCAGTATTTTAAGGAAAAAGGTTTTTCATTGGTGCTGGAGCAGGAAAACATGACGCCCGAAACGCTGTTGGACAGCATCCGCATGCTGTACGACAAGCGGGAGACGCTGCGCGACCGCATGAGGCGCGAGAATAAGGCAGACGCTGCCGAGCAGGTGGCGCGCGTGATCATCGATGCTGCACGCTGAGGAATTTGCGGCGCTGGTTAAGCGCTACAAGACGCAAACCGGCGCGTCGGCCAAAGCGACGCTGCAGCGCCTGCAGGAATTTCCGGACGTACACCAGCGTCTGATGGACATGGCGTTCGGGCCGGACCAGCGGGCGGCCTTGCGGGCGCTGGCTGACCTGTGCAGGAAAAAGGCGGTACGCGAAGCGGCTGCGCCGCTGGTCGTGCGCGAGGCGGACAAGCTGATGGCGATAGAGGACAACAAAGCGCGCAAGACGGCGTTTGCGCTGATCGGGCTGTGCGCGCCCGACGCCTGTGCGGACAAGCTGGCCGACGCACTGAAGCGTGAGCGGACGCGATTTGTCCGGCCATCCATCATACTAGCGCTGGGCAACACCAGAACGCCCGCCGCCTATCTGAATGGCTACGTGGTCGAGCCGGGGGAGCCCAAGCACGTGACGGCAGAGTATGAAGCGTTGAAAAAGGCGCTGGGCAAAGCCGCCGCACCGCAAACGCCGGGCGAGCTTCGCTTGCCTGACTGGTGCGATGTCACGTATATCAAGCGCAGCGCCCTCGTCGCGGAGGCCGGCGCGCTGGGCGTGCCCTGTCAGCCGTCGGTGCTGGAGGACGCAATGAGAGTGCCCACCGCCGATCTGAAACGGCTGCGCTGCTATCTGGACGCGCTGTACGATATCGGCGCGATGGGCGACTACGAGTCAGCCGCCCGGACGCTTTCCGCCTGGGGCTGCGAAGGGCGCCAATACCGCGTGGAAGCGGGCGCTTTGCCGCCGCAGCAGCGTCGTGAGGCAATCCGCGCCGTTTCGGTGGGGATGTCGCGCTGGGGCTTCGAGGACAACCCTTCGGCCTATGCGGTGGAGATCCGCCTGCTGGACGGGCGGATGTGGGCGGTATTTCCGGGCGACGACCGTTTCGCTTACCGCAAACAGTCGATTCCGGCCAGCATCCATCCGGTGACAGCAGCGAGCATCATGCGGCTGTGCCGGCCGTATATGAAGAAAAACGCGCGCGTGCTGGACCCGTTTTGCGGCAGCGGTACCATGCTGATCGAGCGCGCGAAGATACTGCCCGCCCAGTCGCTGGTGGGCGTGGACATCTCATCCGCGGCGATAAAGGCGGCGTGTGCCAACCGCAAAGCCAGCGGCATAAAGTTCGCGCTGATACACGGCGATGCTTTAAAGTTCGGGCCGGGGCGCTATGATGAGGTGGTCAGCAACATGCCGTTTGGCATCCGCGTATCCGGCCACGCTCAAAACGAGCGGCTGTATGCGGCGTTCGTGGACAGGCTGGGCCGGCTGCTGGAAGACGGCGGCTATGCGTTTCTGCTGACGCAGGAAAAAAAGCTGATGCGAGAATCGCTGAAAGCGGCGCCTGCCCTGCGGCTGGTGCGGGAAGAGGTCTTTGAATCGGGCGGTCTCAGCCCCTCGCTTTACATTATTAAAAAGGAGCATAGTGTATGAGCGATTTTGTAGCCTTTGGCGAGTTGCTGATCGATTTTACACCTGCGGGAAGGGAAGACGGCCGGCCGCTGTTCATGCAGAATCCGGGCGGCGCTCCCGCCAACGTGACGGTGGCGATGTCCAATTTCGGCATATCGTCCGCGTTTATCGGCATGGTGGGCGATGACCAGTTCGGCCATTTCCTGAAAAGCGTGCTGGAGGAAAAGGGCGTCAATACTTCGGGGCTGGTGCTGTCCGGGGATTATCATACGACGCTGGCGTTCGTGCACCTGTTTGAAAACGGCGACCGCGATTTCACGTTCTATCGCAAGCCGGGCGCGGACGTCATGTTTGAGCCGTCCATGCTCCGCGAGGAGATGATCGCCAACGCGCGCGTGTTCCACACAGGCTCGGTTTCCATGTCCCACGAACCGTCGCGCAGCGCCAATCTCCGCGCGATTGAAATCGCCAGGGAAGCCGGCGTCGTGATATCGTGCGACCCCAACTACCGTGCGCCGCTGTGGCCCAGCCCGGCGGAGGCGAGGACGTATATGGAAAAAGCGATGGAGCACGCCGACATCATCAAGATATCCGACAACGAAGTGGAATTCCTGTACGGCGATATCAGGCTCGAGGACGCCGCCCGGATGCTGGTGGACAAGGGCGCGTCAATGGTGTTTGTGACGATGGGGAGCGAGGGCGCGATCTATGCTTGCGCCGACGGCTTAGGCATCGACCAGGGGTACAATGTGAAAGCCGTGGACACGACGGGTGCGGGCGACTGCTTCATTGCCGGCGTCGTGTCGCAGTTCATGGGCAGCGGCAAAACGCTGGATGAACTCACGCTGGACGATGTAGCGGGGTTTGCGCGCTTTGCCAACGCGGCGGCGTCTCTCTGCGTGGAGAGCCGCGGCGGCATCCCGTCCATGCCGTACCCGGACCAGGTTTACCGGCGTTTGGCCGAAAAATAACATCAGGTGGTGTATCGTCGGCGGCGATGCGCAATATGTTGACAAGCGCGTCTGCAGCGCTTACAATGCTAAAAAGTTATTTATTAGCTGAAAGGCGGTAATGATATGCAGTACCCGGACATACCCGAGGGGCTTACGTTTGATGACGTGCTGCTGGTTCCCAAGGAAAGCTCAGTCGTGCCCTCAGAGGTATCTGTCAAAACCCGGCTGACCAAGAATATTTCGCTCAACATTCCTATACTGAGCGCGGCGATGGACACGGTCACCGAAGCCCGTATGGCCATTGCGCTGGCGCGGGAAGGCGGTATCGGCATCATACACAAGAACATGTCCATCGAGGAGCAGGCGGCTAACGTGGACAAGGTCAAGCGCAGTGAGCATGGCGTTATTACCGACCCGTTTTCGCTGTCGCCTGAGCACCGGATCTCCGATGCCACCGCGCTGATGGCGCGTTACCGCATCTCCGGCGTGCCCATCACGCAGGACGGCAAGCTGGTCGGTATCCTCACCAACCGCGACCTGCGGTTTGAAACCGACTATTCCCGCAAGATTAAAGAGGTGATGACCTCCGAGAATCTTGTCACGGCGCCCATCGGCACCACTTTGGCTGAGGCGCAGAAGATTCTGGGGAAGCACAAGATTGAAAAGCTGCCGCTGGTGGATGAGATCGGCATGCTCAAGGGCCTGATCACCATAAAGGATATCGAGAAGTCAATACAGTACCCGAATTCCGCCAAGGATGCCAACGGTCGTCTGCTGGCCGGCGCGGCCATAGGGGCGTCGGGCGATTTCCTGGAGAGAGCGGCGGCGCTGGTAGCGGCTAAAGTGGATGTCGTGACCGTCGACTCTGCACACGGGCATTCCCGCAACGTGATCAAGGCGGTGGAAAAGCTCAAGGCCACATTTCCCGACCTGCCGGTGATTGCCGGCAACGTGGCCACGCCCGAAGGGACCGAGGCGCTGATCAAGGCCGGCGCCGATTGCGTCAAAGTGGGCATCGGGCCCGGCTCCATCTGCACCACGCGCGTGGTGGCCGGCATCGGCGTGCCGCAGTTTACCGCTGTAATGCAGTGCGCTGAAATGGCGGCAAAATATGCTGTCACGGTGGTCGCGGACGGCGGCATCAAATTCTCCGGCGATATCACCAAAGCGCTGGCGGCGGGCGCGCACAGCGTGATGATCGGCAGCCTTTTGGCGGGCACGGAGGAGAGCCCCGGCGAAATGGAGATTTATCAGGGCCGCAGCTTTAAGGTGTACCGCGGGATGGGAGCTGGCAGCGCGATGCAGAAGGGCAGCAAGGACCGTTATTTTCAGGAAGGAGCGGAAAAGCTGGTGCCCGAGGGCGTGGAAGGCCGTGTGCCCTTCAAGGGGCCGCGCAGCGAAACGATTTTCCAACTGGTCGGAGGCCTGAAAGC
>JAAXZP010000311.1 GCA_012719815.1 Christensenellaceae bacterium | reverse complement strand
TCTTTATATTTTCAGGATGCTTTGCCGAACGCTTCTTCGGCTGTCGGGTTGAGTGTTACGGCTTCGCGCTTGTCGGTTTCGGGTGCGAGTGTCGGTTTGCCGGGCGGTTTGACTACGTACGATCCAAGCAGTTCGGAGAATTTGGTTTTACCGGTCAGCTTTTCAACGGCTGTCAGAGTAATCGGTTTGCGTTCATACAGCAGCGCTTCGTCATATCCCGCTTCCACAAGTACCTTGAACGCTTCGTCGGTGTCGACGAATTGACGGTTGCTCCGGCCTTCGACGGCTTTCCAGCCGGGGATCGCCTCGCCCTGCAGCAGCGCAGACAGGGCGTACTCTTCGAGGTCGCTCACCCAGGCCTTGAGCGTCTGCGCCCGGCGGAGAATGTCGCCGACTTCGTCGTTGCTGATCAGCGGGGGCTTCATGCCGCCGAACGCCTCCAGCGCCGTCATGGTTTCGGCCCGCGCCCGGCACAGCGCTTTGGCCCGGCAGAACCGGCACCAGTCCCCCGCGCAGAACTCGCCCTTGCCCTCGTATGCCATCTGCGCCCTGGGCTTGATGCTCTCCGCCCATGCCAGCAGGTCAGCGACGCTGATCTCCCATTCGCTTGGTTCGCCGAGCCGCGGCTGCACGATGCACAGTCGCACTGTTTCGATGGCGTACAGCATCGCGTATTCCTTAAGCGCTCCCAGCGCGTAGAGCATCATCTGCGGGTTGCC
This sequence comes from Christensenellaceae bacterium, assembly GCA_012719815.1. Taxonomy (GTDB): domain Bacteria; phylum Bacillota; class Clostridia; order Christensenellales; family SZUA-584; genus SZUA-584. The sequence continues at coordinate 3,097 of JAAXZP010000311.1, read as the reverse complement.
CTCCGCCTCCACCGGCACGCCTTTGCCATACTTGAAGTCGATCACGTACAGCACCGAGCCGCCGATGATCAGGCAGTCGCCCGTGCCGAAGCCCTCCGGGGCGATGTGCGAATAATCAAGGCGGCGTTCTATGGCTATATACGGTGGGCTGGAGAACGAATGCGCTTTGGCCTGTATGAACTCCAGATAGGCGTCTGTATGCTCCAGCATCTCCGGGTTGTAGTGGGGACTGTTCTGCAGCTTTTTCAATTCGCTGGAGTATTTCTTCGGCCCCATCGGATAGAAGTGCTTACGGACCTTGAGCTCGCCGATCGCGTGTGCTAGCCGGCCCTCTTCGGCATATTCACTGGTGGTTTCGGGGAGCTGTTCCTCGAGGCATGCCGACGGCGGGCAGTTCAGCCAGCGCTCCGCCTTGCTGGCTGAGAGTTTGGCGTGCGCATTCATATCTTGGCCCCCATACCGCGCAGCGCTGTCGCAAATGCGCCGTATTGCTCTTTAGGCAGCTGGGTCAACGCCTGTACGCCGAAGCTGGCCAGCAGCGCGCTCAGCTCCGCAGAACGTCCGGCGTCAATCAGCGGCGTGGCCGCGTTGGCCAGCTGCTCCAGCGTATATGTCGGCGTGGCTGTTGGTACTGCCGGCGCTGCAGGCGTCTGGGCAGGTGCCGCTGGTGCTGCAGGCGTTTGAGCAGGTGTCGTTGGGGTGTAAGCAGGCGCACTCACGTTGGTTATTGTGGTGCCTGCGACAGCCGGAGCCTCCGATGTCTGCGGTGAATATACCGACGCGGTTGGGGCCCCACGCAAAGCGTCAGCCAGCTTGTTGATGGCCGCCGTCAGTTCCGGGGCCTCGATAGTGATAGTGATGCTGCTCATGATCTCTCCTCCACTGTGACTGTAATTCCTTTTTGGGGGTCGATTCCGGCCTCTTCGATGACCTTCTTTTTCAAATAAAGGGTCATCTGATCCGGCCGCTCGCCGGTTTCAAACCGGTAACAGGTTTTTGTTTCCGCCTTGAAAAAAAAGTTGATTTTGATAGACATGGTTTTCCTCCTCTCAAATTTTGTGCTCAAAATACTCATGGCCAGGCTTTACGGGCAGCACGATACCGGTGTAAAACAGGTTTTCATTGTGGCCTTTTAGTGTCACCGCACTGATTTTTGAATCCAAGTCAAATGACAGCCGGACCAGCGATTGGTCGCAAAGATTGGCGCCCTCCAGCGCGCTTCTGAGCAAGCGAGCGTCCAGGTAGATGCAGTGCTCTCGCACGGGGGTTGGTATAACATTGCGATATTTTACGTACTCGCCTCCTATAGCCTTTTGAGATATTGATTCGCCGGTAAATTCATTCTTGACCGTGACCTGGTCGCCATCAACAGTGATTGTAACCAGCGCCTTCGGAAGAGCCTTGATGGGCATCACCGGCATAATTACACTCCACGGCTCCTCCGCTTTATCGCCGCCGTGCGGCAGCACTACATGCGTCATGATGCAGCCGTTACATGCGGTGAAGCGCGCAATATCGCCCTCAACCTCGAGATATACGCCGGTTAGCCCGGGCCGGTACTGATCTTTTCCAACGGCCGGTTTCATTGCTTTCATGATATCGTTGTAATCTTTGGCGTTTAGGGTTATCTGCTTCATGGTTTCCTCCTCTATCTTCCTTCCAACAATCGCAGCTCTCGCCTGGATCGAGGTTTGCCCCGCAATCCGGGCAGGTATGGTAATACGGGCGTTTCATGATTACTCGGCCTCCGCTATTGCCTTTCCATCTCCTACCTGTTAAACTATGTATGCCACTACATAAACTAGGAAGGAGGTGAATAACATGGCTTATGTACTTTCGCGCGATGCAGATGCTCTAATCTGCGTGTTGTACAACTCCTATCTCCAGAGAATTAAGCAAGGAGAAAAACGGAGTAGTGCGGTACTCTTTGGTGGTTCTGAAAGTATCCAATCTGAAATACCAAATTGGGATACAGATCGTATTGATGAGGCCTGTCGGGAACTCGATAGAAATAACTATCTAACATGCGTATATGGAGACGATGTTGTTGTCGAAGCCGCCCTTACATCAGACGCGATTGTTTACATGGAACAGAGGTTTAAACGCGGTCTTGATGAAGTGCTTGGGTACATACAGACAATTCGCTCCATACTGTTGGGCTAATTGCAGACCTCCCATCTCCAACCGTAAAGCCGTCTTCGATAAATCCGAATCCTCCCTTGTAAGAGGGGCGCCCGGCAAGCCCCTCGATTTCTTCCCGGTGCTGCCATAATGCCGGGCTTGTGTTTTTGGAGATAATGTGCTATGATGGTTTTGTTGAATTTCTCAGGCGCTCTTCGCGTCTTTTTTCTTTTCCCGGCTGAACCCGATGATCTGACCGTCACTGAGCTTTGTCACGATTCCCAGGTGTTTGTAGATCGCCATCAGATAGCCGAGAGTCAGCTTCTTGGTCGCCTTGTTCATATAGCCCTCCTTATCTCGCATACAGAAGATCGGTGCTCGCTTCACGTTCACAGCCGACGACCTGCATGCAGAAATCGTAATCCTGCTCCTCGGTCTTATCGACCAGTCCGTCAGCGAGAATGCTCTCCATCAGCGGCATGATTCTCTCGACGTCGCGGCGCTTGCTGTAATAATTGAGCACTGCCTGCGTCCTCGGGGCCGGCCGGTAATCATCAGGCACCAACGGATTTGCCACCCACGGCGCGCCGTATAATTCCGCCGCCGCCAACTCTACTTCGCGGCTTGCTTTCTGTATGCCGTTCTCGATGCGCTTAAGTGTGCTCTCGCTGATGAAAAGCCGATCAGCGGCCTGAATGCGTGTCATTATGGCCATCAGCCGAGCCGTTTTCATCTTCGTCGCACCTGCCATTGACCTGTCACCTCCTTTCATCCGTGATATGCTGTAAGCACGAACTCCCCTCACTAGCACCCCGTCCCTTGCGCAGTCCGCGGCTGCGCTTTCTCTTTTGGCTTAGGCCCGACGGCAGGCTGGTTTAATTCGGGGGGTAATATTTCGCCGCACGGGCATTTCCACAGTATTTGAGCGACGGACGAATACCACCTTGCGCCGCACTTTGGGCACACTCTTTTGACC
>JAAXZP010000310.1 GCA_012719815.1 Christensenellaceae bacterium | reverse complement strand
TGGTGATAAAGCTGGGCGACGACACGCGCCTCAGTGAGAAGATGCGGCTGGTGAACGCGCTTGAGGAAAAACTCGCAGCAATGGGGAAAACTGGTGGAATACTCAACGTTTCGTCTGTGGATAAAGCATATTTTCGCGAGAAATCCTCTTAAATTGTATTTCTTATTTTTAACATACATGATATTATTATGATTGAGTATTTATATACTTTTTTTAACTGACGTGGTGAGGGGATTCAGGGGTGAAGAATGTAACGGCTGCGATCGAGTTTGGCACGTCGAAGATCATGTGCGTGATCGGCCGTGAAAAATCGATCGGTCGCTTTGAGGTGCTGGGGGCTGGCGAAGCGAAATATGAGGGCATCAAGAACGGCCGGTGGCTGAACCCTTCCAATGTGGAAGAAGCTGTGGCCAAAGCGATCTCCATCGCCGAGCGGAAGGCCAAAAAACGGGTGCGTGAAGCGTATGTGGGCGTGCCGGGCGGGTTTTCCAAAGTGATCTGCTGTGAAGGCTGCATCAAAATCCCCGGCGGCCGCGTCACCGAGAAGGACATTGAAAACATGATAGACCAGGCGGAGCGCAGCATCGACGATATCCGCTATACCATCGTCACCAGCACGCCGGTGTATTTCGTGCTGGAGGACGGCCATCATTACATCGACGTGGTGGGCGCATCCGCGCGGGAGCTTAGAGGCCTTATCAGCTTCGTGTTCGCGTCCAACGAGTTTATAGAGTTGGTGACCGACGTGATGGAGCGGCTGGGCGTCAAACTGCGCGCGTTCATACCGGAGGTGCTGGCGGAGAGCCTGTTCCTTGTGCCCGTGGAAGAGCGCGACTGCAGCGCCGTACTCCTGGACGTCGGTTATTTTGATACCAATGTGACAGTTGTGTATGGCGACGCGATTGTATATAATAAAACAGTACACGCAGGCGGCATGCACATCGCGAACGATCTGTCCATTGTCATGAACATGGATTTGAACACGGCGGAGCAGATCAAGAAGCGGTTTTCATTTGGTCTTGAAAATAATGGAACGAAGTTATATGATTATGCTAAATTAAAAGACGGCAGGCTGGAAAAGTATAACCATGCCATGGTTGCCGAAGTGATAGACGCCCGGGTTGAACAGCTGTGTGAGATGGTATACAAGGCTCTTGAGCAAAGTCCGCTCAGCGTGACCCGGAGGACGCGGGTGTATCTGTCCGGCGGCGGCCTTGCGATGATGAAGGGTTCGCGGGACGTTGTGCAGAAATATTTAAAGAAGCAGGTGCGCATTTCGACCATCGAAGCGCCGCAGCTTTCCACGCCTAACTATTACGTGGCGTTGGCGCTGCTGGACTATGTTTTCGAAACCGATTATTTGGGTGAGGGTAAAAACAAAAAGTCGATATTGGGGCGATTGTCGGAGTTGATGTTTTGACTGACGCCCGTTTTTTAGAGGGGGTTAACATGCCATTAGAAATTGATGTTGAGCAGGACAGCGTCGCGAAAATTAAGGTCATCGGTGTGGGCGGCGCAGGCAACAACGCTGTCAACCGCATGATTGAGCACGGGCTGACGGGCGCGGAGTTTTACGCGGTCAATACGGACAAGCAGGCTCTGCTGCTCTCCAAGTGCAAGAATAAGATACAGATAGGCGAAAAGCTGACGAGCGGGCTGGGCGTGGGCGGCGATCCTGCCATCGGCAGGCGCGCTGCGGAAGAGAGCATCGACGAGCTGGCAGAAATCGTGGACGGGGCCAATCTGATATATATTGCGGCCGGTCTGGGCGGCGGCACCGGCACCGGCGCCGCGCCGGTTATTGCGGAGCTGGCTCGCCAGAAGGGCATACTGACCGTGGCCGTGGTGACGATGCCATTTTCGTTTGAGGGTTCGCAACGTCAGAACAGGGCCAAGGAAGGGCACGCTACGCTGATGGACGTGGTGGACACCATTGTGACCATCCCCAACGACAAGCTGCTTCAGGTGATCGGCAAGGGGACTTCGATGCTTGAGGCGTTCCGCGTGGCGGACGACGTGCTGCGCCAGGGCATACAGGGCATCACCGACCACATTGTGAAGCCGGCGCTGGTCAACCTGGACTTTGCGGACGTGCGCACCGTGATGATGGAGCGCGGTATTGCGCACATGGGCATTGGCGTGGGCTATGGCGACAACAAGACCATGGACGCCGCCAAGCAGGCGATACAGAGCCCGCTGCTGGAGACCAGCATCGAAGGCGCGCGCGGCATACTGTATAACGTGCCGGGCGACCCCACGATGAGCCTGCTGGAAATCGAGGAAGCGGCCAACCTTATCCGCCAGGCGGCGCATCCGGAGGCGAACATATTCTTCGGCGCGGATACCGACGAAAGCCTGGAGGACGAGGTGCGCATCACGGTGATCGCGACGGGCTTCGACTCGAGCGGCGTGCGCAGGCCCAAGCCGTCTATGGTGGAGGAGAAAATCCGCATGTCGGAGCTGCCGACCGAGGACGATTTCATTCCCGCCGTGCGGCCCGAGCGCAAGGGGCCGGTGCTGGGCAGCCTGACCGATACCAGCAACGACCTGGATATCCCGCCTTTCCTCAGGCGCAAGCGCAACAAAAAAGAGTTTTAGGCAAGCCTATGCAAATTGCTTTCAACCCCGTAAAAACGGGGTTTTTTTATTGGTGCGGTCGCCATCTTCCCCGTATCGCAGCGCACTGCGGTTTATTCTGCGGAAAAAACAGGAAACATGGTTATTGATTGCGGCGGCAGGCAGTGCTATAATATGAAAACGAATATCATTTTCAATTTGGAGACGGACAATGGGTTACCGGACCAGACAGGGCGACATGATACTGGAGTGCCTGAAAGCCCAGGGCTCGCGGCACATGACGGTGGAGGACATCCGCGCGGCGCTGAGGGATAAAGGCGAGTCCGTGGGGCAGGCCACGGTGTACCGCCACCTGGACAGGCTGGTGCGCGAGGGTGTCGCGGTGCGCTACGCGGGCGCCGGCGGGCAGGGCGCGTGCTACCAGTACACGGGCTGCGGTGAGGACGTTCGCGCGCATTACCATCTGGTGTGCAGCGGCTGCGGACGGATGATCCATATGGAATGCGGCCTTATGGACGAGGTGACGACGCACCTGTTGGAGCATCACCAGTTTCGCGTGGACAGGTTCCGCACGGTGATCAGCGGGCTGTGCCGCCAGTGCGCGGACAAGCGCTCATGATTGCCGGTGTTGATAAGAGAGGATTGGGATGAGAAAAAAGCTTTTGATATACATGCTGGCGGCGCTGCTCGCCGTATCCGCTCTGGCGGGCTGCGTACCGCGGGCGGCGGCGGAGCCCGCGCCGGACGGGGGCAGGCTCTCGGTGGTGGCCACGATATTTCCGCTGTACGATTTCGCGCGGGCGGTGTCCGGCGGGCTGGCGGACGTGGCGCTGCTGATAAGCCCCGGCGCGGAGGTGCATTCGTTTGACCCCACCGCGCAGGACATCATGAAAATACAAAACTGCGACGTGTTCGTCTATGTGGGCGGGCGGAACGACGCCTGGGTGGACACCGTGCTGGGCTCGATGGACATGAGCGGCAAGAAGGTCGTGAGGCTGATGGACGCGGTGACGCCGGTGGAGGAGGAGATCGTGGAAGGCATGCAGGACAGAGGGCATGACGACGAGCGCGGCCGCGAGGGATACGACGAGCATATCTGGACGTCGCCCGGAAACGCCATGCTGATGGTGGACGCTGTTGCGCGGGCGATGGGCGAAGCGGACAGCGTCAACGCGGAGAGCTATCTGAAAAACGCGGCGGCGTACAAAGCGCAGATTCAGGAGATAGACGAGCGCATACGGGCGGTTGTGGAAGGCGCGGCGCACAGGCTCATCGTGGTGGCGGACAGGTTCCCGTTCCGGTACCTGACCGAGCAGTACGGCCTTGATTACATGGCGGCGTTCAGCGGGTGCAGCGCGGAGAGCGACGTGTCGGCGGGAACGCTGGCGTATCTTATCGACAAGGTGAAGGAAAACGGCATCCAATATATCTATTACATCGAGATGAGCAACCGGCAGGTGGCGGACGCGGTGGCGGAGCAGACCGGCGCTGTGCCGCTGCTGCTGCACTCGTGCCAGAACGTGACCAGAGACGAGTTCGAGTCGGGCATGACTTACGTTTCGCTGATGAAGAGCAACGCGGACAATCTGGAGAAGGGGCTTAATTAGCGGTATGGCGCTGATTTCCTGCGAACACCTGACAATAAAATACGACGGGCGCACGGCCGTGGACGACGTGAGCTTTTCTCTGGAGCCGGGGGATTACCTTTCCATCGTGGGCGAGAACGGCAGCGGCAAGAGCACGCTGGTTAAGGCGCTGCTGGGGCTGGTTAAACCCGCTTCGGGCACGGTGCGCTTTAACGGGATAAGCAGGCGCGAGATCGGCTATCTGCCGCAGCAGGCCGACACGCAGAAGGACTTTCCCGCCAGCGTGGCGGAGGTGGTGAGTTCGGGCTGCCTGTCGCGGCACGGCCTGCTGCCGTTTTACACCGCGGCGGACAGGCGGCTGGTGCGGGAGAACATGGAGAAACTGGAAATAGCCGGGCTGGCGAAGAAGTGTTACCGCGAGCTGTCGGGCGGGCAGCAGCGGCGTGTGATGCTGGCCCGGGCGCTGTGCGCCACCCGCAGGCTGCTGCTTCTGGACGAGCCGGCGGCGGGGCTGGACCCGTTAATTACGGCGGAGCTGTACGGCCTGATCGACAGGCTGAACCGCGAGCAGGGAATCACCGTGATCGTGGTGACGCACGACATCAGCAGCGCCGTGCAGTGCGGCAACAAGGTGCTGCACATGGACACGCGGGCCGTGTTCTTCGGCACGCGGGAGGAGTACCTCATGACCGAGGTGTGCCGCCGGATGATGGGCGTGCACACGCACGCCGAGGAAGGGGAGGCGTGCCATGCTGAGTGAGCTGCTGTCGTATCCGTTTATCGTGCGCGCGCTGGTGGTGGGCACGCTGGTGGCGCTGTGCGCCGCGCTGCTGGGCGTGAGCCTGGTGCTCAAGCGCTATTCGATGATCGGTGACGGGCTGTCGCACGTGGGCTTCGGGGCGCTGGCCATCGCGCTGGCGCTGAACCTCACGCCGCTGGAGGTGTCGCTGCCCGTGGTGGCTCTGGCGGCGTTCCTGCTGCTGCGGCTCAGCGAGCGCAGCCTCATCAGGGGCGACGCGGCCATCGCGCTGGTATCGTCCAGCGCCATTGCCATCGGCGTCATTGTGGTGTCGCTTTCCACCGGCATGAACGTGGACGTCTATAACTACATGTTCGGCAGCATACTGGCGATGAGCGAAAGCGACGTGGTTTTAAGCGCGGCGGTTTCCGCCGTGGTGCTGGCGCTGTATGTGCTGTTCTACAACAGGATATTTGCGGTGACCTTCGACGAGGGTTTCGCCCGGGCGACGGGCACCAACGCGGGCGCGTACAACATGCTGATCGCGCTGCTGACTGCGCTGGTGATCGTGGTGGGCATGCGCATGATGGGGGCGATGCTGATATCAAGCCTCATCATATTCCCGGCCCTCACCGCGATGCGCGTTTTCAAATCGTTCCGGGGCGTGGTGGTGTGCGCGGCAATCGTTTCGGTGCTGTGCTTTATAATCGGCATTATCATATCGTTCGTGTGGGCGGCGCCGGTGGGCGCGTGCATCGTGGTCACCAACCTCGCGGTGTTCTGCGTTTTCGCGCTGCTGGGGCGCTTCGTCCGGCGGGCGTGAAATTCCGGATAATCCAGACGGCCGGCGGATATGCGAAGTGGCCGGTTGTTAATAAGATAGCGGAAGGAACGCGAGTGAAAAAAGCGGTAACCATGCTGGCGCTGCTTATGGCGCAGGCGGCGGCACTCGTGGGCTGCGGCAAGGCGGAGGCGGTATACGGCAGGGATGATACGTCCATCAGCGTGGAAAGCGGCGAAAAGTTTACCATCAAGCTGGACGCGAACCCCACGACGGGGTATCAGTGGAGCGTATCGATCAGCGACGAGGCGGTGGTGACGCTGGAGAAGTTGGAATACCAGCAGGGCGGGAGCGGCGCAGTGGGCGCGGGCGGTACGCAGGTGCTGGTGTTCAAGACGAACAAGGCGGGTACCGCGATCATCGACATGGTCTATCAGCGGAGCTGGGAGCCCCGAAAAGACGACGAGCGGCTGCAATACACCGTCACCGTCAAGTGACCTGTCCGGTTTTGCCGCGGGCTATGTGATGATATTCAAATCCCCCGTATCCGTTTCCGAGCACGGGGGATTTTTTCTTTTGTGCCAGGGGGCCAGCCGCTGCCCGATGTCGGCTTGATGTACGGCCCGCGCCGTGACGGGCCGCTGCCGGTTTTCTGGCGGATTTTCTGGCGGAATGCGCTGCTGCGCCGGCCGGCTTAAGCGAGCCGTTGCTCAGCACCAGTCGCAGCAACGCCAGATCTTGCAGCAGCGCCAAGTGCTGCAGCAATTCCAGCTCTTAAAGCAGCGCCAGCTGCCGCAGAAATTGCCCAAGCCGCACTGACAGCCGCCGAAAAAGCCGTGAACACACATACATGTCACCCCCCTTGCTCCATATATATTCAGTGAAAGCATAGACGGTGACACCTGCCGGTCATGCAGGCGCGGCGCAGGCGTGAATGGACGCAGTACCGGCAGCGCAAACTAACGGTAAAGGAGGGCCAAATATAATGAAGCAGAGGAAGCCTGGAAAGAGGGCCCCGCGCGACATGGTGGAAAAGCAAAAGGCCGCGCTGAAAAAGGCGGGCGTGGAGAACGTCGCCGTGATGAGCGGCAATGTGCCCAACCCGCATGACGGATAAACGGCCGGGAGCGATGCCTCTCCCGCTTCCGGGCGGCGGCCCGCGGGAGAGGCGTTTCCACCCGCGTATCCTATTAGTTTCGTTTTCCCAATTTTGGCTGATATGATATAATAAAGCACCGCATTTGTTTTCTGACAGCGGACCGATGATTTTCGGGAGGATGAACAGATGAACTGTTTTCGCTGCGGCAGAGAAAACGGGCAGGGTTCCGCTTTTTGCATTCATTGCGGTGCGGCTTTAACGGCTGACGCGCCGCCGCAAGGCTGCCCCCTGCAGCCGGCTGCCGGGAAGAAACGCATAAGGTTCATCGTTGTCATTGCGGCCGGGGCCGTGGCGCTCGCCGGCGTGCTGGTTGCTGCGTATTTCCTGTTTCTTGCCGGGCCGGGCATAAAAGGCCTGTGGGTGTGCATGGAGCGCGGCTGGGCGCTGCGCATCGAGGACAGCGTGCTGACGGAATACAGCCCGGCGGGCACCGACAAGATAAGCTACACGTATCAGAACGGCAGGGGCGCGGCAGTGCTGGCCGATGGCGAGGTGAGCTTTACCGTCAGCGGCGGCGAGATGACGCTGGTGGACGAGGAGACGGGCGAAAAATACCTGTTCGTGCGGCGGAATGACGGCACGGACGTGGAGGCTGTGATAGAGGCGGGTTTACGCGGCCTGTGGAGCAGCGAAGAGCTGGGCCGGGTGATCGATCTGGGCCAAAATGGAGCGCTGACGCTGCATGCGGCTTCGGGCGAATCGGACGGCAGTTTTGCGTTCGACCTCATGCAGGGACGGGGCGCCATCACGCTGGAAGGGCGGGAATACGGCTTCACGGCGGGATGGGATATCATCACCGTCGAGGGCATGGGCGATTTTGTGCGCGCGGACGAAACCCTGGACGTGGCGGCGTTTGTCCGGCGGCACGGCAAAAGCCCGCTGGCGGGGATGTGGTATGACGTGAGCGGGCAGTACGGCGCCGTCACGTTCGGGGAGGACGGTACTTACCGGGTGGAACTGTACGGCAGGACGTCGACGGGCACCTACACATTTGACGCCGTGACGGGCAAGGGATTCATCCGGCCCGACGGCGGGGACGAACCCGTGTATTTTATTCTGGAGGACGGCAGGCTGACACTGGGAGAAGCGACGTATACCCGGCAGTACGTGGAGCAGCCGGGCGCGGAGGATTTCTATGCTGCCATCGCGGGTTCGTGGATAGCAGCCCAAAACCACAATCTCGTGCTGGAGTTTGCCGGGGACGGAACGGTGGTTTTCCATTCGGGCAGCGGCACCGTGCGCGGGACGTTAGCGTTCAACCCGGTGGAGCGGACCGGCACCATATCGCTGGCCGAAACGGAGCATTACTCCTTCCGGCTGGCTGAGGATACGCTGTATGTCGATGGCTACCCGTATGTGCGTGCGGAGACGGTGAATATTCCGGAGAGAGATCCCGATTCCCTGCCTGGCATGTGGTATGACGAGGCGGGGCAGGCGGGCACGCTGTACTTTGACGAAAACGGCGCCGTGACAATGGAAACGCACGGCGTGGTGTATAGCGGCACATATACGTTTAACAAGGCTGCGGGCAGCGGAAAAATGGTGGTGGAAGTGGACGGCGAGGACGTGACAATCAGCATCTACCTGCTGTACGGCAAGCTGTACACCGACGATACCGTCTATACGCAAAAGCACGTCGAGCAGGCGCCATAATTCCTGACGGAAAAAGCCGTGGGTTGCGCCGGTTTACCTCTCGTGCCGAGATACTGCGCAGGCCGCTCATTGCCGAACCGAGGCTTATCGGATACAATACGGCTGGTATGAATGCCGGAAGACAGGCTGACTCTGCACCGCGAAGCGGATAGACGGCAGCTGCGGCGTTTGTTGACATGCGGCGCGGGCTTATGTTAGTATACAGTGAATATTTATGCAATGAGGAACTGCAGATGAAGCATTGGGGACATTTGGATATTGACGAGCGGGGGCATCTCCGCCTGGGCGGCTGCGACGCGCTGGAACTTGCAGAACGGTTCGGCACGCCGCTGTACGTAATGGAGGAGGATGTGATCCGCCGCGTATGCCGCAGCTACACAAAAGCGCTGGCCGGGTACAGGGGCGGCGGGCTGATACTCTTTGCCAGCAAGGCGTTTATGACCACGGCCATGTGCAAGATCGTGGAGAGCGAGGGCCTGGGGCTGGACGTGGTGTCGGGCGGCGAGCTTTATGTGGCGATGAACGCCGGCTTCGATATGAGCAAGGTCTACCTGCACGGCAACAACAAGACGCCGGAAGATTTGCGCATGGCGGTGGACGCGGGCGTGGGCCGCGTGGTGATCGACAGCATGAGCGAAATAGGCCTGATGGCGGGCATCGCGAAGGAGAAGTGCCGCGTGCAGCCGGTGCTGGTGCGCGTGAAGCCTGGCATTGAGGCGCACACGCACGAGTAC
>JAAXZP010000028.1 GCA_012719815.1 Christensenellaceae bacterium | reverse complement strand
GGCCTCCACCGTAAACTCGGACACATTCCAGCTGCAGCAGGATTTCAGCCCTTCAGCCAACCGCTCAAACTGCTGCGGGGAAAGAAGCGACGGCGTGCCGCCGCCGATGAACACGGTATCCACAGAGTGCGAGCCGAGCACATCCGCATACAGGCGCGCTTCGGCGATAACGGCGTCTATATAATCGTCTATCTGCGGTTCGCGGCCAGGGTACGACACGAAATCGCAGTAGGCGCATTTCCTGCAGCAGAAAGGTATATGAACGTATATGCCCAGCGTTTCCATCAATCCATCTTGAGGACAGACATGAACGCCTCGGAAGGCACCTCCACGCTGCCCACCTGGCGCATGCGCTTTTTGCCCTCCTTCAGCTTCTCCAGCAGCTTCTTCTTGCGGGAGATGTCGCCTCCGTAACACTTGGCGAGCACGTCCTTGCGCAAGGCTTTCACCGTCTCGCGCGCGATGATTTTGCCGCCGATGGCCGCCTGTATCGGTATCTCGAACAGCTGGCGCGGTATCACTTCCTTGAGCTTCTCCGCGATGCTGCGGCCCCTGGCGTATGCCTTGTCCTTATGCACGATGATGGACAGTGCGTCTCACATTTCGCCGTTGAGCAGTATGTCAAGGCGCACGAGGTCGCTGCGCTTGTAGCCCTTCATTTCGTAGTCCAGCGACGCATAGCCGCGCGTGCGCGATTTCAATATGTCGAAAAAGTCGTAGATGATCTCGTTGAGCGGCATCTCGTAATGGATCATCACGCGCGTTTCCTCGATGTATTCCATGTTCTTGAACACGCCGCGCTTGTCCTGGCAGATCTCCATCACCGCGCCCACGTATTCGTCGGGTGTCATGATGGTCGCGTCTACGATGGGCTCTTCCATGTAATCGATGGTCGAAGGGTGCGGCAGGTTGGTCGGGTTGTCGATCACCAGCGTCTCTCCCGAGGTGGTGATGACATGGTAGCTCACGCTGGGCGCCGTGGTCACGAGATTCAGGTCGAACTCGCGCTCCAGCCGCTCCTGTATGACTTCCATGTGCAGAAGGCCCAGGAAACCGCAGCGGAAGCCGAAACCCAGCGCCGCCGATGTCTCCGGCTCATATATCAGCGAGGCGTCGTTGAGCGCCAGCTTGGCCAGCGCGTCCCGCAGGTCTTCGTAGTCTGCGCCGTCCGCCGGGTATATGCCGCAGAACACCATGGGCGTCACGTGCTTATAGCCGGGCAGCGGCTCGGCCACGCCGCCTCGCCCATTGGTGATGGTATCGCCCACGCGCGTGTCGGATACGTTCTTGACGCTCGCAGCGATATACCCCACCTCGCCGGCAGACAGCGATTCCGTGGGCATCAGCGAGGGCAGGAACACGCCCACTTCGGTCACTTCAACCCGCTTGCCGGCAGCCATGAACAGTATTTCGTCGCCAGGTTTCACGCGGCCGTCCATCAGGCGGACATAGCTGATCGCGCCCTTGTAGTTGTCGTAAAACGAATCGAATATCAGCGCCTTGAGCGGCGCGTCCGGGTTGCCCTTCGGCGGAGGCAGGTATTTGATGATGGCGGACAATACCTCGTCGATGCCGATGCCCTCCTTGGCGCTGATGCGCGGCGCATACGACGTGTCCAGCCCCAGCACGTCCTCTATCTCCCTGCACACTTCGTCAATGCGCGCGGATGGCAGGTCGATCTTGTTGATAACGGGCAGGAGTTCCAGGCCGTTGTCCAACGCAAGGTACACGTTGGCCAGCGTCTGCGCTTCGATGCCCTGAGTGGCGTCCACCACCAGTATCGCGCCCTCGCACGCAGCCATAGCGCGCGACACCTCGTAGGTGAAGTCCACGTGGCCCGGCGTGTCGATAAGGTTCAGCATGTATTCCACGCCGTTCTCCGTGTGGAACATGCGCACCGCCTGCGATTTTATCGTAATTCCGCGCTCCTGCTCCAGCTCCATCGTGTCCAGCAGCTGCGCATGCATGTCCCGCTCGGAGACAGTATGCGTCGCTTCGATCAGCCGGTCGGCCAGCGTCGACTTGCCATGGTCGATGTGCGCGATGATGCAGAAGTTGCGAATCCGTTCCAAATCCATATATTATCCTCCGTCAGTGCTTACCCAGACTATATTATTAGATACGCCCGGGAATTGCAATCGCAATGTTCTTGCTGTGCACAGGAAGAAAGCTTGCTTTTCGCCGCTGCAGTGAATACAATCAATGTGTAGTATTAGTGAAAAGGGATTTAAGCATGTCGGAAATACAAATGGCGCTGGACGCGCTGAACCGCAAGGGGTTTAACGCCGTGTACGCAGCGAACGCAGAGCAAGCAAAGAATATCGTGTTGTCCCTGATCGGCGAGAACGAATCGGTGGGCGTGGGCGGCAGCGTCACGCTGGACCAGATCGGCCTGCTGGACGCTCTGGCGGACAGCGGACGCGCAGTTTATTCCACAAAGCTGGCGGCGCGCCGCGGCGGCGACAAGGATGAGATGCGGCGGCTGGGCATGACCGCGGACGTCTACCTCTCCTCCACCAACGCGCTGACGCTGGAGGGCGACCTCATCAACATCGACGGCACCGGCAATCGCGTGGCCGGCATGATATACGGCCCGAAAAAGGTCATCATCGTCGCGGGCCGCAACAAGCTGACAAAAAACCCGCACACCGCCATTGCGCGCATCAAGAAACAGGCTTGCCCGCCCAACGCGCAGCGTTTGGGCCTGAGCACCCCGTGCGCCGCACAGGGCGTGTGCGCCGACTGCGATAGCCCGCAGCGCATGTGCAACGTGGTGGTGCGCATCCAATGGCCGCCCCACGGCAAGGAATACCATGTGGTGCTGGTGGACGGCGATTTCGGGTACTGAAAATTTGCAGGCTAATTTGCAGGCTAATACATGAGAACAATATAAGGACATTTTGCCATCTGCTCGCTGGAAGGCGGGGCATCGCTTTCATCGGCACAGTGAACAACCCCTCAGAATAAAAACACCCCGTATCGGAGCCATCCGACACGGGGGCTTTTATTTTTCATTGAGCATAAATCCGGCGCATCGGTCGAATATCTCTTCGCTCATGATGCAGACGCTCATGCACATACTTGCATTAAGGTTTGCATACAGAATCTCGATAATACAACGGGCAAATCCTCGAATTTAATATAGTGTGTCATACTGTCCTCCCCATATGGCGGCTCAGTATGTTTCTTTGAAATCACTTATACTCTGTGCCGGCTTTAATGAGTTGTGACCTGTATTTTTCACTTTCCCAGTTGTTAATAAAATCGGCCCCCTTTTCATCCATCTGTTTGAGCGTAAGACCGGTTCTTGAGATCATGTCGATCACGTAGACCACGCCCAGCAGAGTCTCTTCGATGACCTGCGCTTCTTTTTCGCCCGTTTTGTATAATAT
>JAAXZP010000309.1 GCA_012719815.1 Christensenellaceae bacterium | reverse complement strand
GACAGCTACCTTGTAAAGCAAGATACAGAGCGGTGTTTTGTACCGAAGGGAGGGGTGGTGTGAACACGCAACTGAAAAAAGGCGTGCTGGAGCTCTGCGTGCTGGAAATGCTGCGGACGCAGGACCATTATGGCTACGAGCTGGTGGCCAAGATTTCCCGCAGCATCGCGATCTCCGAAGGCACGATATACCCGCTGCTAAGGCGACTGCAGAACGAAGGGTACTTAAGCACTTATCTGAAGGAATCCTCCGAGGGGCCGCCAAGAAAGTATTACCGGCTGACGCCTCATGGGGAGGAAAAACGCAAGGAGTATTTGCAGGATTGGCGTGCGTTGGTGAGCGGCGTCGAAAAAATCATAGGAGGGCACAGTGAATAAGGAGCAATATTTAAAAAAGCTGGCTGCGAATCTCAGCAAGCTGAAGGTGCCGAAGGTGGAGGAAATCCGCGGGGATATTGCGGAATATTTCGACTGCGCCATGCTCGACGGCGAAAGCGTAGAGGAGATCTGCGCCCGCCTGGGCGAGCCCAAAAAGCTGGCGCGGGAATACCGGGCGCAGCACTGCATCGCGCAGGCGCACGCCAAGGCGTCGCCCCGCTCCATGGCAAGGGCGTTTCTTTCCTCGGCAGCGCTGGGGACGATTAACTTCCTCTACGTGCTGTTCGTCGTGGTGGTGGGGTATATCGTGCTGGCCGCTTTCTATGTCGCGTCCGTGGGCATCGCGCTGGGCGGCATTGCGGCGCTGGTGGCAGGCATACCGATTGCGGCGCTGATGGGCTCCGGGGTTGTGGCGGTAATCGTGTTTGTCGGCATCGCGGTGGTCTGCGCCGGCATACTGGCGTTTATCGGCACGATGAAGCTGGCCGGGTTGTTCAGGAAGGCCAACATGGCTTTCCTCAGCAGTATTTCAAATCGTATCAGGAGGGAAAATCAATGAGTACAACGACAAAAGTCGTGTTGATCGTGGCCGGCGTGCTGGTGGTATGCATACTCGGCGCTGCCGTGACGCTGGGCCTCATGGCGGGCCATAACGGCATGCCCAACTGGAATGGCCTGTTCCGGAGCGCGGTCATCGACATCGACGAGAGCGCAGAGCTCGATCTCAGCGGCGTCAGCCACATCAACATCGAGAACGTATCCGGTCGGATTATCGTGGCGCCGGGAGAACCGCGGGCCACGCTGACGGGTCGCGTGACGACCAACACGGATAAAAAGACGTTTCTGGAAGTGCAGAACAAAAACGGTACGCTGACGGTACGGACCGATTTCATGACGATATATCCCAACTTCATCAGCGGCGACATGGTGCTGACGGTGTATCTGCCGGAAGATGTCGGGGTGAATGCCAGCGTGATCGGCACGTCTTCCAACGCCGATGTGAGCAATATCCGGTTTGACAGCCTGTCAGTTCACAGCACAAGCGGATCGGTGAAGGTGACCGGCTGCAGCGGCAGCAGCCTGAAGTCAGGCTCCACGTCGGGCAAAGCGGAGGTGCGCGATGTCCGCTTCGGCAGCATGGAAATCGGCAGCACATCGGGAGATGTGACAGTAAAAGGCGCGGCTGGAAACCTGTCGGCAAGCTGCACGTCCGGCTCCATTGAGATAAGCGACGTGTCGGGCGTGCTGGACGTCAGCAACACGTCGGGCGGCGTGTCGGTGACGCTCAGTCAGGCGGAAATCCAGCCGGCGAGCATCCACTCCATCAGCGGCAGCATCCGGCTGACGTTGAACCCGGACGCGGCGTTTAACCTGGACGTGGACTCCGTTTCCGGCTGTTTTTCCTCGGACTTCGATATCACCATCAGCGGCAGACAGGGCGGCTATGTGACGGGAGAGGATATCTACGGCAAGGTGAACGGCGGCGGCGCGCTGGTGGAGCTGTCCACGGTGTCCGGCGGCATCGACCTGGTGAAAGCCCAATAGCGTTGGTCTGAGTCAATATAGCTTTTTTTCACAGACCGCACCCCGAGACGTGCGCATGGGGTGCGGTTGACCTTTGCTGGAAGTATTGGATAAAGTGAGAGGAGCAAACCGGGCTTGTGCAGAGGGTAATAAGATGCGGTAAGGGCCGGCAGGCTTTTGTATATCATCATAGAAATACATAGCTGTGCATTTTTGCGGATAAGGGAACTATTCCATTTTTCTTACCGTCTAAATGTAGGTACAAATTCACGCAATTGTGTGCGAGGGAGGGGAACGCGTCATTGGAACTGCTGAAAATTGAGAACCTGACAAAGGTTATCAAAAACAAAAAGATACTGGACAACATTTCTCTGACGGTCAATTCCGGCGAAATCGTGGGCTTTCTGGGCCCCAACGGCGCCGGCAAGACGACAACCATCAAGACGATAATGGGGCTGTTTACCATTACGTCGGGCCGCATCACCATCTGCGGGCACGATATAGTGACCGATTTTGAAAACGCGATGAAAAACATCGGCGGCATTGTGGAAAACCCGGACCTATATAAACGCATGACCGGCCGGCAGAACCTGGAATACTTCGCGGCGCTGCACGGCGGCGTTAAAAAAGAGCATATCGCCGAGGTGGTCAGCCTGGTCAAGATGTCGCAGCGCATCGACGACAAGGTGAAAAACTACTCGCTGGGCATGCGCCAGCGCGTGGGCATCGCTCAGGCGCTGCTGCACCGGCCGCGGCTGCTGGTGCTGGACGAGCCGACAAACGGCCTTGATCCCATCGGCATCAAGGAGTTGCGCGACCTGCTGAAATACCTTGCCCATAAGGCGGGGGGGGGCGTGTTCATCTCCAGCCACCTGCTCTCCGAGATGGAACTGATGTGCGACCGTATCTACATCATCGACAACGGCGTGATCATCGGGGAGAAAACCATCGACCAGGTGCAGGAAGGCTCGGAAGACGATATCTTCAGCTATACCTTTGTGACCTCCGACAACGAAAAGGTATACGAATACTTCAAGAGCCTTGACGCCAACTGCGACCGCGAAAACGGCGGCGTTTCGGTGGTCATGCGCCGCGAGCAGATTCCCGGCCTGATTCGCGCGGTGGTGGAGATGGGCGTGGATATCTATGCGGTCAACCAGGCGCACCGCACTCTGGAACAGGATTTCATCTCGATGACAACCGGCACAAAAGAGCAGATCAGATGACCGGATATCACGGAGAAAGGAATTAAGCTATGGATTTCATCAAACAGATAGGCATAGAGTTTAAGAATATCTTAAGGGTCAAATTCCTGCTGATATTTGGCATCCTTATATTTGCGCTGAGCATCCTGGCTCCGATACTCGGCGTTATCGGACAGAACTCTGAGGACAAGGGCGGCGGCTATTATCCCCTCCCGGCCATTGGCAGGGTCTATGCCAGGAGCTATTTAGCCAAAGACATTTATTACCCGGGCGGCGGGCAGGAGCCCATCATTATCGACGGGGTGACCATCGAGCCGGACAACCCGTATTACTGGAACGTGCAGAACCTGCAGGAGCAGTTGAAAAATCCGGATAGCAGTATGTATGGTTTTGAACAGCCGGGCGCGCTGGACCTGTGGATCAGCATAAGTGAAGCGCAGCTCGACTATTTCGTGCGGCTCGCAAAACATATCACGGATTATCAGGACTACCGCGTGGACCTGACGTGGGATACGAGGCCGCTGATCGAAAAATTCATCTATGAGAATATCGGCACAGCAGACCCCGAGGCCTTGAGGGAGGCCATCGGCTGGTTTATGGGAATCGACGATCAAACTTTTAAGGAAAAGTATATCGACATCCCGGCGGAGGAGAGGCTGGCGGCTCTCGACGCGATTGACCAGCGGTTAGGGACGCTGTTTGATGTGGTGGAAAACAACAACTTCCCCAGGTATATCGAACTGCGCATCCAGCAGGAGAACGAGCAGATTAAAAGCCTGGAGGAGCAGATCGAGATATTTGAGAAGGATATCATCGAGCACCCCGAGCAGGAAGAGAGCTTAAATGAGCAGATCAACTACCTGCGAAAAGAGATCAATATGATCCTGGACAACAATATCCCGATACTGGAATACCGGCTGGCGCATAATATCGTGCCGTACGACTACGGCCAGTGGCAGAACAGGGCGCTGGACGACATCACCGACAGCCGCCGCCAGCTGCAGTATATCACCATCATGACGGAGGAAGAGTTCAACCAGGACCAGTGGACGGCGGTCCAGTACGGCTCCTATGCCAACTACGTGGCCGCGATGAATGAGCAGATTGCCAATCTGGAAAACGAAATCATCATCGCGCAGAACTCTCTGGACGCCGGGAAGCCGGACATGAAATATGTGCCGGACGGCGCGCGCAGCATCACGGTGGGCTTCCTCGCGTTTTCCATCGCGGTGGCGCTGTTTGGCGTGCTGACGGGCGGCTGGCTGATGGCCAGCGAGGTCCAGATGGGCACCATCCGCCTGCTGATGATACGTCCCAAAACGCGCATGAAGATACTGATGTCCAAGTTCCTAGCGGGCCTTGCGATGTGCCTCGCTCTCTACCTGGCGGGCACTCTGCTCAACCTCGTGCTCAACGGCATCTGCTTCGGCTTTGACGACTTCGCGTTCCCCAACTTCACGGTGACGGGCCAGATCGGCTTCTTTGCGTACTATATCCCCAAGCTCTTCGCGTGCATCGTACCCATCGTGTTCGTCTACTGCGTGGCGTTCATGCTGTCGGTGCTGGTGAAGAACATCGCCGTGGCCATCGCGGTGCCGGCTGTGTGTCTGGTGGGCTGCATACTGACCATGTTCACCATGTTTATGTTCTCGGTGAGCCTGCCGGTGATGAAGGCGATAGCGTTTACGCCCATACCGTTTATCCAGATGTACGCGTTCTTCACGGAGAACTCGCCGGGGTCCATGATGAGGCAAAACGGCGTACCCGTCAGCCTTGCCT
>JAAXZP010000308.1 GCA_012719815.1 Christensenellaceae bacterium | reverse complement strand
CTGCAGGACATGCATGTAGTTGGCCCGTTCGAAGGCCCGCGGGTCAGGGCACTTGACCAGGTTCATGCTGCTGTGCATCTGCCGGAGCGACTCGTACTCGTGCTCTTCGAGCCAGGCGGCCAGCTCGCTGCGGAGCGTGGCGATGTAGCCCGGTCCCCGCTCCAGCAGGGCCGAGACCATCTGCACAGCGTTGGCGCCGCACATGATGGCATTGACGGCGTCGCTGACGGTGTGCACGCCGCCGGTGACCGCCAGGTCGGCCTTCACGCGACCCGACAGGATGGCCAGGTACCGCAGCCGCATGAGCAGTGCGCCGGAGTGCGAGAGCGTCAGGCTGGGCACCACCTCCAGGTTCTCGATGTCAATGTCCGGCTGGTAGAACCGGTTGAACACCACGAAGCCGTTCGCGCCCGCGTCGGCCAACTGCTTGGCCACGTTCGCCGGCGAGGAATAGAACGGCGAGAGCTTCACGGCCAGCGGGATGCGTAGATGCTTCTTGATCATGCCCACCATCTTGACCGTGCGCTCGACGATCTCCTGGCCGGGCTCGTCAGGGTTGGTGGCCACGTAGTAGATGTTCAGTTCCAGCGCATCAGCGCCGGCATCCTGGATCTGCGTGGCGTAGCTGAGCCAGCCGCCGTCGGTCGTGCCGTTCAGCGAGGCGATGACAGGGACCTTGACCGCCTTCTTGACCTTGCCGATGTGCTCGAGGTACTCGTCCGGACCGAGCACGAACTTGTCGGGATGCGGGAAATAGGATAAGGCCTAGGGGTGCATGTTGCCGACGCCTTCGGTCGAGCGATTGGTGGCCAGCTCCTCGCTGACGATCTGCTCTTCAAAGAGCGAACGCAGGACGATGGCGGCCGCGCCGGCGTCCTCGAGCTTGCGAACGCCGTCCATGGTGTCGGCCAGCGGGCCGGCGCCGGGCATGAACGGGTGAGCCAGTGTGAAACCGAGATAATTGATCGATAGATCCATACGGGACCTCCGGGTTGATTTCACGTTCTTTACGTGTGGTCTTTCGTTTCGGAAAGACCGGCGGAGTCGTGCTCCGCCGCTCGCTATGAATCAGATGACGCGCGATTGAACCGGAAGCGGTGCCGGTCCCGCCGAAGCAGGACCGGCACGCCGCCGGAGAAGTTACTCGGTCTTGGCCGGTCCGGCTTCACCCGCAGGCTTGGCTTCGGCGTGCCCGTTGCCGTCGGCGCGCGGGACGCGGAGCTTGGCCATGTGGTTGTACACTGCGATCCGGCGTTCGGACGCTCGGGCGGCGTCCACGGCCAGCCGCTTGAACCGCTCGGGATCCATCTTCTCGACCATGCGGAAGCGGGTCTCGTTCCGCATGTAGTCGCCGACGCGGACCTTGCCGCCCTGGCTGTCCAGGATGAGCGGCGGCTCGCCCGTCAGCACGCGCCGCGGGTCGTAGCGGTACAACGGCCAGATGCCGCTGTCCACCGCCAGCTTCTGCTGATCCAGGCCGTAGGCCAGGTCATACCCGTGAGCGATGCAGTGGCTGTACGCGATGATGATCGACGGCCCATCGTAGCTGTCGGCTTCCTGGAAGGCCTGCACGGTGTGGTTGTCCTTGGCGCCGAAGGCCACCGTGGCCACGTACACGTGACCGTAGCTCATGGCCATCAGACCCAGGTCCTTCTTGGCGACCTCCTTGCCGGCCGCGGCGAACTTGGCGGCGGCACCCAGCGGCGTGGACTTGGAGGCCTGTCCGCCCGTGTTGGAGTAGACCTCGGTGTCCAGCACCAGCAGGTTGATGTTGCGGGTCATGGACAGCACGTGGTCCAGGCCGCCGTAGCCGATGTCGTAGGCCCAGCCGTCGCCGCCGATGATCCAGATGGCCTTCTTGATGAGCAGGTCCTCATTGGCGAGTATCTCATCCAGCAGCTCTTTTTCCTTGCCGGTGGCCTTCGCAGCAGCATCGGGCAGTATTGCCATCAGCGCTTCCTTGCATTCCTTGGATTTCTCGCCGTTGTTGGCATTCTCCAGCCATGCGGCCAGCTTCTCCTTAAGGTCGCCCGAGACGATCTCTAGCGCCTGGCGCACCGTTTCTTTCAGGCGGGCGCGGCGATGGACGATAGCGAGGTTCATGCCGTAGCCGAACTCCGCGTTGTCTTCAAACAGCGAGTTGGCCCAGGCGGGACCCCAGCCCTTCTCGTTCTTGGTGTAGGGGCAGGTGGGCGTGTTGCCGCCGTAGATGGACGAACAGCCCGTCGCATTGGCAATCAGCATGCGGTCGCCGAACAGCTGCGTGATGAGCTTGATGTACGGCGTCTCGCCGCAGCCTGCGCACGCGCCCGAGAACTCGAACAGCGGCTGCGCATACTGAGAACCGATAACGGTCGTCTTGTTGATCTGCACATCGGGACGCGGCAGCTTGATGGCGAACTCCCAGTTCTTGTGCTGCACGTCCACTTCCTCGGCCAGCGGCACCATGACCAGCGCCTTTTCCTTGGCCGGGCAGATGTCGGCGCAGTTGCCGCAGCCCGTGCAATCCAGCGGAGAGATCTGCATGCGGAACTTGTATCCGGCGACATCTTTGCCGCGCGCATCCTTGGTGAGGAATTCCGCCGGCGCGTCCTTTAGGTCTTCCTCTTTCGCAAGGAAGGGACGGATAACGGCATGCGGGCACACGTACGAGCACTGGTTGCACATGATGCAGTTTTCAGGCAGCCACCGCGGCACGTTCACCGCGATGCCGCGCTTCTCGTACTTCGTGGTGCCGGTGGGGAAGAAGCCGCGCGGGTCGAATGCGGACACCGGCAGGTCGTCGCCCTTCTGCTCGATGATCGGGTACAGCGTCTTGACGAAGAATTCATCCGCATCAGCCGGCGGTGTGGCAAACGGCGCGCCTTCGGTGGTGGTGGCCCAGGACTCGGGATATTTGATCTCCTGCACGCCCTGAGCGCCCATATCGATAGCGTCCCAGTTCATCTGGACAATCTTGTCGCCCTTCTTTCCGTAAGTCTTCTTGACCGCCTGCTTCATGTAGTCGATCGCTTCGTCTTCCGGGATGATGCCCGCTACCTTGAAGAACGCCGCCTGCATGATGGTGTTGATGCGGCCGCCCATGCCGGCTTTCATAGCCAGATCGATGGCGTCCACGTTGTAGAATTTCAGTTTCTTCCTGGCAATCGTGTTCTTGACGCAGGCCGGCAGTTCCTTTTCCAGCTGTTCCAGCGTGGTCCACGGGGAATTGAGCAGGAAGATGCCGCCTTCCTTCGCGGCGGAGAGCATGTCGTAACGCGTCACGTAGGACGGGTTGTGGCAGGCGATCAGGTCCGCCACGTCGATGAGATAGGTGGACTTGATCGGGCTCTTGCCGAAACGCAGGTGCGATACCGTCAGGCCGCCCGACTTCTTGGAGTCGTAGCTGAAGTAGCCCTGAGCGTACATGTCGGTATGGTCGCCGATGATCTTGATGGAGTTCTTGTTCGCACCCACGGTACCGTCGCTGCCGAGGCCATAGAACTTGCAGCGGTATGTACCCTCGGGAGCGGCGTCGATCTTTTCGGAGTAGTCCAGCGACAGGTGCGTCACGTCGTCGTTGATACCCACGGTGAAGTGGTTCTTCATCTCGCCCGCGAGGTTGTCAAACACCGCTTTCACCATGGACGGTGTAAATTCCTTGGACGACAGGCCGTAGCGTCCGCCGATCACTTTGATGTCGCCGCGGCCCGCTTCGGCCAGAACGGTGATGACATCCTGATACAGCGGCTCGCCAGCAGCACCCGGCTCTTTGGTTCTGTCGAGCACGCAGATTTTCTTCACGCTCTTGGGCAGCACCGAGAGGAAATGCTTCGCGCTGAACGGACGGTACAGGCGGACCTTGATCATGCCCAGTTTCTGGCCTCGCGCGTTGAGGTAATTGATCGTTTCCTCGGCCGCTTCAGCGCCGCTGCCCATCATGACGATGATGTTTTCAGCATTCGGGTCGCCCACGTAATCGAACAGCTTATACTGACGGCCGATTTCCTTGGCCAGCTCGTCCATCACTTCCTGCACGATATCGGGTGCGGCGAAGTAATACTTGTTGGCGGCTTCCCTGTTCTGGAAGTAGATATCCGGGTTCTGCGCCGTGCCCTGCAGGTGAGGCCGTTCCGGATTCATCGCGCGGGCGCGGAACTCGGCGATCGCTTTTTTATCCGCCAGCTTCTCGAAAACGTCATAATCAATAACGTCGATCTTCTGCACTTCGTGCGAGGTGCGGAAACCGTCGAAAAAGTGGAGGAAAGGAACCTTGGCTTTCAGCGTGGCCAGATGCGCCACCGCAGCCAGGTCCATCACTTCCTGCACGCTGCCCGAAGCCAGCAACGCGAAACCGGTCTGGCGGGTTGCCATCACGTCGCTGTGATCGCCGAATATGGATAGCGCATGAGCAGCCAGCGCTCTGGCCGACACATGGAACACACAGGGCAACAGTTCGCCCGAGATTTTATACATGTTGGGGATCATCAGCAGCAGGCCCTGGGATGCTGTAAACGTGGATGTAAAAGCGCCGGCCACCAAAGAGCCGTGCACGGCTCCCGCTGCGCCTGCCTCCGACTGCATCTCCGCGATACGCATTCTCTGACCGAAAATATTGGTCCTTCCATGAGCCGCCCATTCATCACAGATTTCCGCCATCGGCGAAGACGGTGTGATGGGATAAATCGCACCCACGTCCGAAAAAGCATACGCTACGTGCGCGGCGGCAGTATTTCCATCAATCGTCTGTTTTTGTGCCATTCTATATTATCCTCCTTAGCAAAATGGTCATGCTATCATACGTCACGGCAAACTGAGAGGCCAGCCATTATATTTAGTATGTTCGCAACTTCATTATTATATAGTCTTTTGGAAACGAGGTCAACATAAAATGGCATCGGGTATTGCGCTTAAGGCCACACCCGCCCTCACGGCGGTTTGCGGCATATCGCTGCATAATACGCCGTACATCAAAAAGCGGCCCGGATGGGCGCGCTGCGGGAACAGGAAACGATAATAGCGGGCATCCATGCCCATCTGTCAAATGGGCAGATGGGCCGGAAGGGAGCCGCTTAGCCTGGCTCGGCGGACAGTTCCCTCTCGAAGATGCGGGGTTCCCGCATCTCAAGCGCCAGTCCCGCGCCGATGGCCACCACGTCTATCGGGTGCTCTGCGCGCCGCACCGGCATCCCTGTCGCCCGGGCAATCATGCGGTTGAGCCCGTGCAGCAGGCTGCCGCCGCCCGTCATCACAATGCCTTCGTTGATGATGTCGGCCGCGAGTTCGGGCGGGGTGCGCTCCAGCACGCTCTTGACGGCGTCCACGATGGCCTGAGCCGGCTCCATCAGCGCTTCGCTGATGCTCTGCGAATCCACCATGATGGACTTGGGAAGGCCCGTCTCCACATCGCGGCCGCGCACTTCCATCGTGCGTTCCCTGCCGCGGTCCATCACGAAGCCCATGGTGATCTTAATCATTTCGGCGGTGCTTTCCCCAACGATCAGCCCGTGCGCTTTCCTGAGCTGCCTCATGATGGCTTCGTCCATGTGGTTGCCGCCGATGCGCAGCGACCGGGAGGCGACGATGCCGTTCAGCGCGATCACGGCAATTTCAGTGGTGCCGCCCCCAATATCCACCACCATGCAGCCCTTGGCCTGCCAGACGTTAAGCCCTGCGCCGATGGCCGCCGCCATGGGCTCTTCCAGCAGCATCACGTCGCGCGCGCCGGCCGACCGGGCCGCTTCCTCCACCGCGCGCTTTTCCACCTCGGTGGTGCCGCAGGGCACGCATACCACCACGCGCGGGCTGCGGTGGATGATGCCGGACGGCACTGCCCGGCGGATAAAATAACGCAGCATGATTTCCGTAGTGGCAAAATCGGCAATCACGCCGTCCTTCAGCGGCCGCACTGCCACTATGCCGCCCGGCGTGCGGCCGATCATGCGGCGGGCTTCCTCGCCCACCGCCAGTATATCTTTCCGGTTGCTCTTCATCGCCACCACCGAGGGCTCCCGCACGACGATGCCTTTGTCTTTCATGTAGACGAGCGTCGTCGTCGTGCCGAGATCAATTCCCAAACTCGGTGCAAGATATGAAAAAAACATCGATAACCTCCGCCAATATATGATGCTATGATTGTTCCTGTATAAGCAGTAATTTATACATGTGCGATGAAAATTTATGTATATTGCCGGTATAAAATGGGTGTGGTATACTGACTTAAAGCGAACCGATATGAATAAGCGTATCATATCAATCCGCCGAACCTGTGACTTTTTGATTCGTAGTCAATTGGTGTAAACAGGTATATGGGACGGCGGCAGAACGCGCACAAAAAGCCTTAAACCATTCTAAAAGGCGAGGTGTCGGCATGGAGACATACATTGCGCTGCTTCGGGGAATCAATGTGGGCGGCAGCCGGCCCGTTTCGATGGCGGAGCTCAAAGCGCTGTTTGAGGAGAACGGGTTTGATAACGTGTCCACATATATCCAAAGTGGCAACGTGATATTCTCCGGCCCCGCAGGCCGCCGGGACGAGATACGGCAGAAATGCGCGGATATGATTGCGGCGCGGTTTGGCTTTGAAGTGCCGGTGGCGGTGATTTCCGCGCAGGAGCTGAAAGAAGCGCTGGACCACGCGCCTGTCTGGTGGGACAAGGACAAAGACGCCAAGCACAATGCGATTTTCGTGATACCGCCGACAACGCCGGAGGACGTTTTCCGCGAGGTGGGCGGCATCAGACCGGAGTACGAGAAGGCGGAGGCTTACGACAGCGTGATATTCTGGTCCGCGCCGATAGCGACGTTTTCGCGCACGCGGCTGATGCGCGTGGTGGGCTCCGGCGTATACGGCAACATCACGATACGCAACGCGAACACCACGAAAAAGCTGCGGGATTTGGCCGGAAGCTGACCACGGTGGGGCCGCACGCTATTCCTTTTCTGCAGGGCCGGGATGGTGCGCTGAGTCACAAATACCATTCCAGCAAAACTAACGGCGAATTAAATTTCAGTTTACCCGTGACAACGGTTTTACTTATATTCTGATATATTCTCAAATCCAATCGCAATACGTAGTCCTCATAATTGAGAATGCAACTTTGAGTGGCGAAAATTCAAGGTGCGCTTGGTAGATTGCAACTAAAACAATGATTACAATTAACGCACAACTCATAGGAGAGTAGAAAATGTCGCTCGGAACAAATATTCAGCAATTAAGAAAAGCAGCTGGATTATCTCAAGAACAGCTCGCTGACCTTATTGGAGTATCGAGACAAGCCGTTTCCAAATGGGAAACAGATCAATCCACGCCGGACGTAGACAAGCTTCTTTTGTTGTGCGATACATTTCATGTTTCGTCTGACGAATTATTGGGCACCTGTGTTTCAGACAATGGATCTGACTCAAGTTACAGTCCGGTGAACACCATATTGGAGAAGTGCGTTAAGATGAATTTTCAAAGAAGATGCTTCACCGCTGGATGGTTAACCGCCCTGGTTGGAGTTGTGCTGTTAATAGCCGAGTGTTTTTCTCTTTTCATTTTGAAAAATGCCGCCATAAAGCTGAATTTTGAAACAAACTCTGGGCTTGGGTTTTACAACAATGCAATGGAATACGCAGCGGTTCCCCCGATGCCAATCATTTTTGGTATTACCATTGCAGTTATTGCAATTGGAGCCTTGATTGCGGTTGCCAGTCTTGTATTCACTCGATTTATGCAAAAGAGTAAGAAAGAGTGATGAATCATACCAATCTACAGATTATATTCCAGTTTAGTCTGCCAACCGATCACTATTTGTAAAGCTTAGAGAGAATTTTTCTGAGCTTTATTTTTACTATCACTCCTGTCATTCCGATTGAATACAAAGCCAAAGGGAGAAAACCTCTTTACGAAGCCTCTCCCTTGCGAAGGCATGTTTTATTGACAGATATAGCTTTCAATTGCGTTACAGGCTCTTGAGCATATTATACAGCCTGTTGAGCGGCAGCCCCATCACGTTGAAGAAGCAGCCTTCGATGCCGGTGATGTACTTGCCGCCGTAGCCCTGTATGCCGTAAGCGCCCGCCTTGTCCATGGGCTCGCCCGTTGAGATGTACTCGCGGATCTCGTCGTCCGTCATGCTGCTGAATATGACGCGCGTGGACTCCACTGCCGTGCGCATGGCGCCGCCGCTTGCGACCGCAACGCCGGTATAGACGATATGATCGCGGCCAGACAGCAGGTGCAGCATGGCTGCGGCCTCCTCGGCGTCCCGGGGCTTGCCCAGCACGCGACCGCCCACCGTCACCAGCGTGTCCGCGCCGATGACCACAGCGTCCGGGAACTGGCGGGCGATATCCGCCGCCTTGTCCGCCGCGAGCTTTTCCACCTGCTGTTCGGGGGACCCCGAAGCCGTCTCGTCGATGTCGCTGGGGATCACGTCGAACTCGGGGACGATAAATGTCAGCAGCTCTTTGCGACGGGGCGAACCGGATGCGAGTATCACGCGGCGACCGCTTAGGCTAGCCGGCGCAGATATTGACGTTCTTTTCATCGTTGATCGCGATGGAACCCTTGGGGCACACGGAGACGCACACGCCGCAGCCCGTGCATTTCTCATAGTCGATCACCGGCAGGTTATCTTTCATCGTGATCGCACCCTCAGGGCACTTCTTGGCGCACAGCCCGCACGCGATGCAGCCCGCCTTGCAGATGGCGGCCGCGGCCTTGCCCTTTTCGTTGGTGCGGCAGGCGACGAACACCCGGCGACTCTTGGGCATCACGGTGATCACGTGTTTGGGGCAGATGGCTTCGCAGCGCCCGCAGCCGGTGCACAGACTTTCGTCCACCGCGGCGATGCCTTTGTCGCTGAGATAAATAGCGCCAAACGGGCATGCTTTGCCGCAGGTTAAAAGCCCCACGCAGCCGAATGCACACGCCGACGGCCCGCCCGCCAGCATCGCCGCCGCACGGCAGTCGTGAATGCCGGTATACGTGTATTTGGAAATGCAGTTCTCCGAGTCTCCGTGGCAGCGCACCCGTGCGACTTTGGGCTCGGAAGGCGTTGTATCCACGCCCAGCAGCGCCCCGATAGCGGCAAGGTTGTCACACGAGAGCGCCACGCATGCGCCCGCTTCGCGCTCGCCCGCGGCCACCGCTTTGGCAAAGCCGTCGCAGCCCGGGAATCCGCAGCCGCCGCAGTTGGCGCCGGGCAGCAGCTCGCGCACCTGCTCCACTTTGGGGTCTACCTTTACTTCAAATATTTTAGAAGCGATCGCAAGGCCGAGGCCCAGTACCAAACCTATGCCGCCCAGTGCGATCAATGGCCATAAAATGGCGTCCAGCATAATAGTATCCTTCCTTTCAGTTTAGACGATGCCCTGGAATCCCAAAAACGCCAGCGACATAAGACCTGCCGATATCAGCGCGATAGGGAAGTCCTTGAGCGGTTCGGGTATCCTGGCCAGCTCCAGGCGTTCGCGGATGCCCGCAAACAGCACGATGGCGAGCATGAAGCCCAGCGCGCCGCCGATGCCGTTGACCAGCGTCTGTATGAGATTATACCCTTCGTCGATGTTGAGTATAGCCACGCCCAGCACAGCGCAGTTAGTGGTAATAAGCGGCAGGTAGATGCCCAGCGCCTGATACAGCGACGGCACCATTTTCTGCAGCGCCATCTCCACAAGCTGCACCAGCGCCGCGATGACCAGTATGAACGCGATGGTCTGCATGTAACCGATATTCAGCGGGTCCAGAATGGCCTTTTGCACGATCCAGCAGATCACCGAAGCGAGCGCCATCACGAACGTAACCGCGAAACCCATGCCGACCGCTGTCTCTACACGCTTGGACACGCCGAGGAACGGGCAGATGCCCAGGATGCGGGACAGTACGAAGTTGTTGACGAGTATGGAGCTCAGCAGTATGAGCAGTATGCCTGTGAAGCCTTCCATGATTAATGCGCTCCTTTCTTCTTCTGCCTGACCGATACGACCTTATTGATCAGGCCGATCAGCAGACCCAGCGTGATAAAGCCGCCTGCGGGCATAACCATGCCGAGCGCCGGCGCGAAGTTTTCGCCGAACAGCGACGCGCCGAAGATGGTACCGTTGCCGAGTATCTCACGGATCGATGCTACCAGGACGAGCGCGATTGTAAAGCCGATGCCAATGCCGATGCCGTCGAGGAACGATGCGCCCACCGAATTCTTGTAGGCAAAAGCCTCGGAACGAGCGATGATAATGCAGTTCACCACGATCAGCGGGATGAACAGGCCGAGCGCTTTATCCAGCGCAGGCACATACGCTTTAAGCACCAGCTGTACGATGGTCACGAACGCCGCGATGATCACCACGAACGCCGGGATGCGCACCTTGGGCGGTATGAAATTGCGCAGCAGCGACACGAACACGTTGGAGCCGACCAGCACGAACGTAGCGGCCAGGCCCATGCCGATGCCGTTGATCGCCGCCGTGGTGATCGCGAGCGTCGGGCACATGCCGAGCAAAAGGCGGAACGTCGGGTTTTCATCGAGTAAGCCGTTTTTCAAAATGGCCAGTGGCCGTGTTTTTTTCTTGTTCATTTTGCGCCTCCTGTCAGAGCGGCGTAGAATTCACTGACGGTGTTGACCGCGTTTGTAACGGCCCTTGAGGTGATCGTCGCGCCAGCGATCGCCTGGATATCGCTGTCGCCGGGGCTGGATTTCACCACATCGAGCGGGCTCTTCTTGCCGACGTACTGCCCTTCGTATTCGGGCTCTGCGGCCTTGGCGCCCAGGCCGGCCGTTTCCGAGTGGTCGCCCACGACCACGCCGTGAATCGCGCCGTCAATGCCCACGCCGATCGTGATATTGAGGCCGGAGTTGAAGCCTTTGGTTACCACGCCTGCCGTAATGCCGAGCTCATTGCCGCTTTCGTCCAGAGCTTTGTACACGGTCTTGATGATTGCATAGTCCTTGAGCAGCTCATCCGTGCCCAGCAGCGACTCCAGCGTGACATCCTTCACCGCATCGTTGCCCGGGTCGTAAACCGCCTCAAAGCTTGCGGCTTCCGGGAAGGCGGTTAGCCGCGCTTCGGTGGCGGCTGCTTCCCGCTGTTCCGCGATGGGGCCTTCGGTGACGTAATTGACGGCGCCCAACGCGATGGCGGCGACCACGACGATAACAAACAGCTTCAGCGCCATCGATATGATGTTCTTCATTTTCCAGCCTCCTTCAGCGCGACGCTGCCAAACATGCGGGGCTTAATCGCCCTGTCGATCAGCGGCACGAACAGGTTCATCAGCAGTATGGAGTAGGACACGCCCTCCGGATAACCGCCCCACAGGCGGATCACGCTGGTCACCACGCCGCAGCCCAGGGCGAATATGATCCTGCCTTTAACTGTCATCGGCGAGGTGGTGTAGTCCGTCGCCATGTAGATGGCGCCCAGCATCAGGCCGCCGGCCAGCATGTGATACAGCCCGTCGCCGGTGAACAGGCCGTCGGGGCCGGCCACCCAGGTGAACAGGCCCACGGTGGCGATATAGATAAGCGGGATGCTCGGGTCGATCACGCGGCGAGCCACCAGGTAAATGCCGCCGATGAGCAGCGCCAATGCGCTGGTTTCTCCGATGCAGCCGCCCACGGTGCCGAGGAACATGTCCAGATACGGGCTGGGAGCGCCGGCACCCGCCTCCTTGATTGCGGCGAGCGGCGTCACAGTGGAAACCGCGTCCGCCGGCATTGTCCAGGACGTCATGGCTGGGGTCCACGAGAGCATCAGGAAAGCCCGCGCAGCCAGCGCCGGGTTCAGGAAGTTGCTGCCGATGCCGCCAAAGCATTGTTTGACGATGGCGATGGCAAAAACAGAACCGACGATGGGAATATAGAGCGGAACGGACGGCGGCAGGTTGAGCGCAAGCAGCAGCCCGGTCACCGCGGCACTGCCGTCCGTGATCGTGATCTTTTTCTTCATTAACTTTTGCAGCAGCGCTTCCGTAGCGACCGCTGCCGCAGTGCTTACCAGCACAACCCACAGCGCGTTCCAGCCAAAAAACACGACTCCCAGAACCGTTGCGGGCAGCAGTGCGATGATCACGTCGAGCATGATGCGCCCGGTGGTTTCAGCCGAGCGAACATGCGGCGACGATGACAGCGTATATTTGTCCATACGATCCTCCCAAAAATTATGCTAAACCATGCCGCTTATTGGGCGCAGGCCTTGCGTTTGCTGTTGATTTCGCATTTGGCCAGGCGCATGGCCTGCACGAGATGGCGGTTGGCCGGGCAGGTATACGCGCAGCAGCCGCACTCGATGCAGTCCATCACGCCGTTTTGCTCGGCTTCATCAAAACAGTCTGCGTCCGAATAAGCGTCCAGCAGATACGGCTGCAGGCCGATGGGGCAGACCATCACGCATTTGCCGCAGCGGATGCAGGCGGATTCCTCGACGGGCCGAACCATCCTGTCGTCCAGCGCGAGTATGCCCGACGTACCCTTCATCACCGGCGCTTCGAGGTTATAGAGCGCGATGCCCATCATCGGGCCGCCCGCGATCACCTTCTCGATTTTCCCGGAAAAACCGCCCGCCTGCGCGAGCACGTGGGAAATAGGCGTGCCGATGCGCACCATCAGGTTGCCAGGCGTGCCCACGCTGCCCGTCACGGTGACGACGCGCTCAAACAGCGGCATGCCCTTTTCGACAGCCTGGCAGATCTGATAGGCGGTGCCCGCGTTGATCACTACCACGCCCACGTCCATCGGCAGGCCACCCGAAGGCACTTCGCGGCCGGTGATGGCCTTGATCAGCTGCTTTTCAGCGCCCTGCGGGTATTTCACCTTTAGTGGCGCCACGCGGATATCGCTGCCGGAGGCAGCTTTTTGCATCGCGGCGATGGCGTCCGGCTTGTTGTTCTCGATGCCGATCCAGGCGCTGCCTGCACCCAGCGCTTTGACGGCGGCTTTCAGGCCGCGCACCACTTCGCCGGGGTACTCCAGCATGATGCGGTGGTCCGCCGTGAGGTACGGCTCGCACTCCGCGCCGTTGACGATCACCGTATCAATCTTCTTTTCGGCCGGCGGCGACAGCTTGACGTGCGTCGGAAACGCCGCGCCGCCCTTGCCCACGATGCCTGCGTTCTTGATGGCGGCCACGATCTGGGCAGGCGTTAAGTCCTCCAGACGGCCCGGGCTTTTGATGCCGGGGTACAGCCTGTCTTCGTGGTCGTTCTCGATCACGATGGCCATGCTGGGCTGCCCGGATATGTGCGGGCGCTTCTCGATGGCCTTTACCTTGCCGGATACGCTGGCAAAGCACGGTACGCTCACGTATCCGCTCTCGTCGGCGATGCGCTGACCCATATCCACGACATCGCCCACAGCCACAATGGGCCTGGACGGCGCGCCGATGTGCTGGGAAAGCGGGATAATCACTTCGTCCGGCGCACTGCACTTCTCGATGGCGCGGCCTTCGGTGAAGCGCTTGCCGTGGTGGATGCGCTGAAGCGGATGCACGCCGCCTCTGAAACTGAATCTTGCCATACAGTCTCCTTTTATGTCATGATAAATTATATGAGGCTGAATAATGCCTGGGTTGTTACTCCCAAAAAGCTATTATAGCACATATGAAAATTATTTGCATATAAACAGCGAAAATTTTGATGCAAGAAAATTAGAAATATATGTAATTTTATGGCCGGGTTTGCATTCATGCATAAACCCTGCCCGAACGTGGGATAAATACAAATCAAAGACGATTTTTTCAACCTAATGTTTACAAATGGGGCCGCCTGTGATATGATGATTCCTGATTTTAAATAACCGCTTACACTGTTTTGCGAACACCCGACGCATTACATTGTTTGCGGGGTTGCCAAAGAGCAGGAGGGAATATTTGAAAAATGGATAAGGAAACCAAATCGGGCATTATCGCGAAGTATGCCCGGAGACCAGGCGACACGGGTTCGCCGGAGGTTCAGATCGCCCTGTTGTCTGAGCGGATCAATCACCTGAACGATCATTTGAAGCTTCATCCCAAGGATCATCATTCACGGCGCGGGCTACTGAAAATGGTCGGTCAGAGAAGAGGTTTGCTCGACTATCTGAAGAAGAAAGACATTGACAGATACAGGGAACTGCTCAAGAGCCTGAACTTAAGAAAATAGCAAATGATAGAGCGGGCGACCGCTCTATTATTTGTTCTTTTTGACATCCCTGCCCAGACGGCTCATTAGGCGGCTAGTCCGGACGGGGGGACGCGAAATTTTGCATGCGAAACGCATGGGGCGCTGCGCAGGTGCGCAGGGTTCGGTAAGGAAAGGGTAGGAAAGAAGGAGTATCGAAAAAATATGGAACACAGAGTATTTTCAACAGAGTTTGCCGGCAGGACGCTGATAATCGAAACCGGCAAGTATGCACAGCAGGCGAATGGGACATGCCTGGTGCGGTGCGGCGACACGGCTGTGCTGGTGACGGCAACGGCTTCCAAGACGCCGCGGGCGGGTATCGACTTTTTCCCGCTGAGCGTAGAGTTTGAAGAAAAGATGTATTCGGTAGGCAAGATACCCGGCGGATTTATCAAGCGCGAGGGACGGCCTTCTGAAAAAGCGGTCCTGACTGCGCGTCTGATTGACAGACCTATACGGCCGCTGTTCCCCAAGGGGTTCTACAACGATGTGCAGGTGATATGCACCGTGCTGTCGGTGGAGCAGGACATACCGCCTGCGGTGTACGGCATGATTGGCTCTTCGGTGGCATTGTCCATATCGGACATCCCGTTTGCGGGGCCCACCGGTTCCGTGGCGGTCGGCCTGGTGGACGGCGAATTTGTGCTCAATCCCGACCTGGCCCAGCGCGAAAAGAGCTTGCTGGACCTCACCGTTTCCGGCACCAAGGACGCCGTGATGATGGTGGAAGCTGGCGCTAATGAGATCTCCGAAGAACAGATGCTGGACGCCATCCTGTTTGCCCACGAGGAGATTAAGAAGCAGATCGCTTTTATCGAGAGCATCGTGGCCGAGGTGGGCAAGCCCAAGATGGAGGTTGAGCTCTACCGCGTGGACGAGGAGCTGGAGGCCAAGGTGCGCGAATACGCGATGGACAAGATAATCTACAGCCTCGACACCACAGACCGCAAGGAACGCGAAGCGCGGACGGAAGAAGTCACCAACGACGTGCTGGCTCACTTTGCGGAAGAGTATCCGGACAGCGCCGCCGACATACAGAGTGTGCTGTACGAGATGCGCAAGGAAATCGTGCGCGATAAAATCCTCAACCATGGCATTCGCCCGGACGGTCGCGCGATGAACGAAATCCGCCCGATTTCGGTGGAAGTGGGCCTGTTTGCCCGCACGCACGGCAGCGCGATGTTCACCCGCGGCGAGACGCAGGCGCTGACGCTGACGACGCTGGGCGCCATCAGCGAGCAGCAGCGGCTGGACGGCATTTCGGAAGTGGAAGGCAAGCGCTATATGCACCATTACAACATGCCGCCGTATTCCACCGGCGAAGTGCGCATGCTGCGCTCCACGAGCCGCCGCGAGATAGGCCACGGCGCTTTGGCGGAGCGGGCGCTTCTTCCGGTGCTGCCCAGCGAAGAGGAATTCCCCTATGCCATCCGTACGGTGTCTGAGTGCATCGGTTCCAACGGTTCCACTTCGCAGGCGAGCGTGTGCGCTTCCTCGCTGTCGCTGATGGATGCGGGCGTACCCATCAAAGCGGCGGTGGCCGGCATAGCCATGGGCCTCATCAAGGATGAAAAAACGGGCAAAATCGCGATACTGTCGGATATCCAGGGCCTGGAAGACTTCTTCGGCGACATGGACTTTAAAGTGGCGGGCACCGCCAAGGGCATCACGGCCATCCAGATGGACATCAAGATAAAGGGCATCGACAGGGAGATACTCACGAGGGCGCTTGCCCAGGCGCGCGAAGGCCGCCTGTTCATTCTGGATAAGATGAACGCCGTTCTGCCGGCGCCGCGCGAGAACCTGTCCAAATACGCGCCGCGCGTATACCAGTTTACCATCGATCCGGAGAAGATCCGCGACGTTATCGGAACGGGCGGCAAGGTCATCAACAAGATCATCGCCGATACCGGCGTGAAAATCGACCTGGAAGACGACGGCCGCGTGTTCATACTGTCGCCCGACGAAGATTCCGCCAAGAGGGCGCGTGCCGCTATCGACGCCATCGTCAAGGACATCGAGGTGGGCGACGTATATCTGGGCAAGGTGGTGCGCATCGTGAACTTCGGCGCCTTCGTGGAGCTTGCGCCCGGCAAGGACGGCCTGGTGCACATCTCCAAGCTGGCCAGCGGCCATGTGGACCGCGTGGAAGACGTGGTGAAAGTCGGCGACGAAATACTGGTGCGCGTGACGGATATCGACAAGCAGGGCCGCGTCAACCTGACGCGCAAGGGCCTTTTACCGGAGGACAATAAAAAGCCCGAGGACAATAAAAAGAAAGGCGACAAGCCCGGCCCCGGAGGCAAAAAAGGAGACAGGGAAAAGGGCAAAATCCACCACAGATAATAAAGACTGCATAGCGCTTAGCCGCCGTGAGAGCTGTCATGGCGGTTTTTAGTTTGCCAAAAAAACCTGCGTTTTCTGCCAGACTGCAGTTCTGTGTAGCCTAGAACCGACGTGGATTGCCGCGAGGCTTTTTGTTTGCCGTATTAAGCAAACAATCACAGGCTGGGGTTGCCATATTTGGCGGGTCAAGCATAAACGCGCCGTTTACACAATACTTATTACTATATTCTATATTCAATTCGACTGTTAAGGCGGTGTTGTTATGCGCATATTCGTCGTGAAAAAGAATACTCTGATACGGGCGGCGGTATTTGCCCTGCTCATCATCGGAGCCATCGTGTATACGCAGTTGGCGCTGTCGGCCGCGAGGCCGGTGTCCTCTCCCACCCCGGAGCTAATGCCCATATGCCGCGTGGATACCAGGGAAAAAGCAGTGGCGCTGACGATTGACACGGCTTTCGGCGATGCGGACTACACGGAGGAAATACTGGATGTGCTGGACAGCGAGAGCGCAAAGGCCACTTTCTTTGTGATGGGCCTGTGGGCCAACCAGAACGCCAAGGCGCTGGATGCCATTGCGAAAAGCGGCAACGAGATCGCCAGCCATTCGATGAACCACACGCGGTATCCGGATTTGACAGCGGAAGAGATCATAGCGGACGCCAACGCGGCCAAGAAGCTGATATTTGACAAGACGGGCTTTGACACGTCCGTCATCCGCATGCCGTACGGCGCTTTTGACGACAAGACCATCGCCACGTTGAAGGAAGATGGGTATATCCCCGTCAAGTGGAGCCTGGACTCCAAGGACTGGAAGGGCTACGACGCGGCAAAGATTGCGGACAATGTGCTGCGGTCGGTAAAAAGCGGCGACATCATCATGTTCCAGAACAATGTCGCTGCGACGCCCGAGGCGCTTTCCGCCGTGATACTGGGGCTGCGCGAGCAGGGATTTAACATCGTGCCGCTGTCCGACCTGCTGCTGGACGGCGACGCGATCGTGGATGCGACGGGAACACAGCGCTACTATATCGAATGACGAGCAAGTATATAACAAGCTGAATACATGGGGATACATATGCTGGAGACGACGAACAGCGTCAGCGTTTCGGGATCTTTGAGCGGACTCACGCTGTCGCACAGGATATACGGCGAAGCCTTCTATACGTTCTGGCTGACGTGTGCGCGGCTCAGCGAGAAGGTCGATATACTGCCGGTGACGGTATCCGAGCATCTGCTGGAGCAACACCCCTTGGCGGACGGCGCCAAAGTGGGCGTTAAAGGTCAGCTGCGCTCGTATAACAAGCTGGTGGACGGCCGGGTGCGGCTGTATCTCACGATATTCGCGCGGGAACTCACGGACTACGAGGACTCGGTCAATGAGATTGAGCTGAAGGGCTTTCTATGCAAGCCGCCGGTGTTTCGAGTGACGCCGTTCGGCCGGGAGATCACCGACCTTCTGGTGGCGGTAAACCGGGCTTACAACAAGTCCGACTATATCCCCTGCATCGTGTGGGGCCGCAACGCGCGCTACGCCTCCGGCCTGGAGGTGGGAGACAAGGTGGTGATGAGCGGCCGAGTGCAGTCCCGCGACTACGAGAAGAAGCTGGAGACCGGCGAAGTCGTGACACGCACGGCGTACGAGGTGTCCGTCGCGAAGATATACAAAGAGACCGAATGACGGCGTATGCTGATCAGCCTGTACGCGCCGCAGGCGACTTTCGGCGTCCGGCGCTGCGGCGTGGGATAAGCTGTATGCGCCCGCCGAATAACGGCCTTTTGTATTATGTGATAGTATGTTAAAATGTAAGAGCCAAGCTCTTATGTTTTTTTGTGCTCATTATGCGGATAAGGATAGTAGTATGTTATTTCTGAGAGCGTGCCGGGATAAAGAGGCTTTTTACGCGGAACTGGCTGACGGCCGCATCAAGCGTCTGGCCGGGCCGCCGTACGAAGGGGCCGTATATACCGGCGACGAGTATGACCCGGCTGAGGTGAAGCTGCTGCCGCCGTGCGAGCCCACGAAGATTGTGGCGGTGGGGCTGAATTACGCCAAGCATGCCGTTGAGATGAAAGTGAGGCTGGCCGGAAAACCGGTACTGTTTATAAAGCCCCCGACGTCGCTGATCGCACACGGGGAAGCGATTGTCTGGCCAGCGGCGTCGCAGCGGGTGGACTACGAGGCGGAGCTGGCCCTGGTGATCGGCAAAAAGTGCAAGGGCGTATCGCCGGAGGAAGCGCCGGACTACATATTCGGCTACACGGCTTTGAACGACGTAACCGCAAGGGACCTGCAGAAAGCGGACGTGCAGTGGACGCGCGCCAAATCCTTCGACACCTTTTGCCCGGTGGGGCCGTATATCGATACGGCGTACAACCCGGCGGGGCGGCGCGTGCAGTGCGTGGTAGACGGTGTTGTCAGACAGGAAGGGAACACGGACGACATGCTGTTCAGCCCCGCGGAGCTGGTCAGCTTCATCAGCGAGTGCATGACGCTGCTGCCCGGAGATATCATTGCGACGGGCACGCCGGAAGGCGTCGGGCCGCTTCGGCGCGGCGGCGTGGTGGAAATCCGCATAGACGGGCTGGAAACATTGCGCAACAGCGTGGAATGAGGAGGCTGTTATGTACGAATCGAAGCTCAAATCCCAGGATCTGGACAGGCTGTTTGAGGGAATACTGACGCTGAAGTCGGTGGAGGAATGCTACATGTTCTTCGAGGACCTGTGTACGATTTCCGAGCTCAATTCCATCGCGCAGCGGTTCAAGGTGGCGGCGCTGCTGAAGGACAAGCACACCTGCCACGATATCTCCACGCAGACAGGCGCGAGCACGGCGACGATCAGCCGGGTGAACCGGTGCCTGCTGTACGGCACGGGCGGATACAACATGGTGGTGGAACGACTATCAGGGAGGGCAGATGGATCTCAGCGGACTGAATGAAAGACAGCGGGAGGCGGTATTGCAGCCGGAAGGACCGGTGCTGGTGCTGGCGGGCGCAGGCTCCGGCAAAACGCGCGTGCTGACCACCAGGGCGGCATATTTGATAGAACGGGGCGTTGCGCCATGGAATATTCTGGCGATCACGTTTACCAACAAGGCGGCGGCGGAGATGAAGCAGCGCATCGAGGCGCTGGTTCCGGACGCGCAGGACATATGGGTTTCCACATTCCACGCGATGTGCGCCCGGCTGCTGCGCATGGAGGGCGAGCGGCTGGGGTACGCCCGCGGCTTTTCCATATACGACGCGGAAGACGCGCTGACCGTGGTCAAGGAATGTTTAAAGGAACTGGATATCGACAAGGACCTCATTGACCCGCGCGGAGCGCGCAACGCAATAAGCCGGGCCAAGAACGATGGCGTCAGCCCCGCGCAGTACCGGCAGGTGTACGGTGAAGGCGACAACGTCAAGCTGACGGCCCGCGTGTACGCGCGCTACGAGGACAAGCTGCGCCAAAGCAACGCGATGGATTTTGACGACCTGCTGCTCAAAACGCTGCTGCTGTTTGACGAATATCCGGAGGTGCTGGAGAAATACCAGCGCCGTTTCCGTTATATCATGGTGGACGAGTACCAGGACACCAACGCGGTGCAGTACCGCATC
This sequence comes from Christensenellaceae bacterium, assembly GCA_012719815.1. Lineage (GTDB taxonomy): Bacteria > Bacillota > Clostridia > Christensenellales > SZUA-584 > SZUA-584. The sequence goes on along the minus strand of JAAXZP010000308.1, from coordinate 4,406 downwards.
GTCAGGCTCTTGGCGCAGGCCCACGGCAACATATTCGTGGTGGGCGACGACGACCAGTCCATCTACGGCTGGCGCGGCGCGGACATCTCCAACATACTGGACTTTGAGAAGGACTTTCCGGGCACGCGCGTGATACGCTTGGAGCAGAATTACCGCTCGCACCAGGGCATACTGGACGCGGCCAACGGCGTGATCCGGCACAACCGGTCGCGGATGGGCAAGGAGCTGTGGTCGGCGGTGAGGACCGGCCAGAAACCGCTGGAGTTGCAGGCGGAGAGCGATCTGGAGGAGGCGCAGTTCGTGGCCGAAAAGGTGGCCAGCCTGCTGCGCGAGGGCAAATATTCCGCCACCGATATTGCGGTGCTCTACCGCATGAACAGCCAGTCGCGCGTGCTGGAAAACAAGCTGAAGGAGCGCGGCATACCGTACGCGATTTACGGCGGCCAGAGCTTCTACGAGCGCAAGGAGATTAAGGACGTTCTGGCGTATCTTAACCTCTTGGTGAACCCCAGCGCGGACCTGTGCTTCATGCGCGCGGTGCAGGTGCCCCGGCGCGGTATCGGCGAAGCGTCGCTGGGAAAACTATATGCGGCGGCGCAGGAGAGGCGTATTTCGCTGATGCGCATGTGCCGCGAAGCGGAGAGCATACTGCCCAAAAGGGCTGCTGATACTCTGAAGGCGTTTGCGGATATGCTGGAGGGTATCGCCGCCGGGATGGAGGAACGCACGCTGCTGCAGACGGTGGAGCTCGTGGTGGAGCGGTCCGGTTTGCGCGCGGCGCTGATGACCGACACTTCCGCGGAAGGGCGCATGCGCGTGCTCAATGTGGAGGAGTTTTTGCGCAGCGTGTCCGACTTCGAGCGGGAATCGGGGGAAGGCGCTTCGCTGGAGGCGTTTCTGGAGCGCAACGCGCTGATATCCGATGTGGACGCGGTGGGCGAAGAGGACGGCAAGATCATGCTGATGACGCTGCACAGTGCCAAAGGCCTGGAATTTCCGGTGGTGTTCATTGTGGGCATGCAGGAAGGCTTGCTGCCGCACCAGATCAGCCTGATGGAAGGCGACGTGGAGGAAGAGCGGCGACTGTGCTACGTGGGCATGACGCGCGCGAAGAAACGACTGTATCTCACATGGAGCTCGTCCCGAATGATCCGCACCGGAGCGGGGTTTGAGCGGGTGGAAGCCAAGCGGTCGCGCTTTCTGTCGGAGATACCCGAGGGCTGCATAGAGCCGGCGGGCGTCAGGCGCCATGCGCCGTCGTATACCTCATACGAGCCGGCTAGCCGCAGCCCGTATTCGTTCGCTTCGGGCCGGGTCCAGATGCCCAAGGCGGCGGCGCCAAAGTCCAAGGCGCGGCATACGCCGGACGAGTTTGCGGCAGGCCGGGTGGTGACGCACCCTAAGTTCGGCCGCGGGCAGATACTGTTTACCAACGGCGAAGGCGACGAGAAGATTGCGGTGGTGCGTTTCGATACCGCGGGGGAAAAGAAGATGTTTGTGGCGTTTGCGCCGCTTGAAATTGAGTAAAAGGTATAGCGTATGGACGACAGGAAAAGGCGAATCGACGAGCTGGTGGAGCAGCTCAATCTGCATGCCTATCGGTATTACACGCTGGACGATCCCATTATCAGCGACGCGGAATACGACGCGATGTACGATGAGCTGGTGGCGCTGGAATCGGAGACGGGGTATGTCCGTGCCGATTCGCCCACCAGGCGCGTGGGCGGAGACGTGCTGCCCGGATTTGAAAAACAGGCGCACCTAACGCCGCTGTACAGCCTGGACAAGGTGCGCACGCCGGAAGAGCTGGCGGCGTGGGAGCAGCGCGCGAAAAAGATCGTGGACGAGCGGTATACCTATGTCGTGGAGTACAAGTACGACGGTCTGACGGTGAACCTGCGCTACGAAGGCGGCCTTCTTGTTTCCGCGGCTACGCGGGGCGACGGCAGCGTGGGCGAGGTGATCACGCGGCAGGTGATGACGATCCCCACAGTGCCGCTGTCCATACCGTACAAAGGGCTGCTGGAAGTGCAGGGCGAAGGCCTGATGCGCCTGTCTCAGCTCAAAAAATATAACGAGACGGCGGATGAGCCGCTCAAAAACGCGCGCAACGCCGCGGCTGGCGCGCTGCGCAACCTGGATCCGGCGGAGACCGCACGCAGAAAGCTGAGTTTGGTGTGCTACGGCGTGGGCTATAAGGACGGCGCACCGCTGACCAGCCACCGCGAGATGCTGGAATTCCTTCGGGAAAACCATTTCCCCGTCAGCGATTTTGCCGTCACCGCACACTCGCTGGACGAAGTGATGGCGGCGGTAAAACAGGCCGAGAAGAACAGGGACAGCCTGGATTTTCTGATCGACGGCGCGGTGATCAAGATTGACAGCTACGCCGTGCGCGAGCGGCTGGGATTCACGCAGAAGTTCCCGCGCTGGGCTGTGGCTTATAAATTCGCCGCGGTGGAGAAGACGACCACGCTGCTGGATGTAATTTGGCAGGTGGGGCGCACCGGCAAGCTGACGCCGGCCGCTGTGCTGGAGCCGGTGGATATCGGGGGCGTGTCGGTATCGCGCGCGACGCTCAACAACATGGGCGATATCAGGCGCAAGGGAATAAAAGTGCCGTGCCGCGTGTTTCTGCGCCGCTCGGGCGACGTGATTCCCGAGATACTGGGCGTGGCGGAATACCTGCCCGAATCCAGGGACATCGAGCCGCCTGAGGTCTGTCCGGCGTGCGGGCATCCGGTAATAGAAAAGGGCGCGCACCTTTATTGCGAGAACATGCTGCTGTGCCGCCCGCAGCTCACGCGCGCGATTGCGCACTTCGCATCGCGCGACGCGATGAACATCGAGACGTTTTCCGACAGGACCGCGGAGTCGCTGTACGACCATTTGGGCCTTGCGGACGTGTCCGACCTGTATTATCTGGATTACGAGAAGATCAAAGAGCTGCCCGGCTTCGGCGAGAAAAAGGCTGAGAACCTGCGCGCCGCGATTGAGCGCAGCAAGACGCGGCCGCTAGCGGCATTCATCTACGCGCTGGGCATTCCGGGCATCGGCTCCAAGACGGGCAAGGACCTCGCGCAGCGCTACGGCAGCATCCATGCGCTGGCGGAAGCGACGGAAGAAGACCTTTTAACCATCGAGGGCGTGGGCCCCACGCTGGCGCGCAATATCGTGGAGTTCTTCCAAGACGAAAGAGTGCGCCGCATCATCCGCCGGATGGAGGAAGCTGGGGTATCCCCGAAGTTTGAACGGATGGCGGTAAAGCAGTCGGCATTTACCGGCAAAAAGGTGGTGCTGACCGGCACGCTGGAGAAGTATACGCGCAAGCAAGCGTCGGAGATCATCGAGCGGCTGGGCGGCGAAGTGGCTTCGTCAGTCAGCAAAACGACAGACTTTGTGCTGGCGGGTGAGAGCGCCGGCAGCAAGCTCGCGAAGGCGCAGGCGCTGGGCGTGCGCATCATCAGTGAAGCGGAATTCGATGAGATGATCCGATAAACGGCGAGCAATTAAAGTGGATAAGAAAAGCGGCCTGATGATGCATCAGAGCCGCTTATTTATTGCCGCCTGATTACAGCAGTTTGCGCGTTTCCACGCCCACGCTGCCAGAGCCCAGCGTGATCACGATATCGCCGGGCGAGGCGTGCTTATCAAGGTATGCGCTGATCTCCTCAAAAGTCGGTATGTAGATGCACGGCGTGTGCGGCGCGATGGCGGCCACCAGATCTCGTGCGTGAATCTCGCCGCGGTCGATATCGCGGCCCGGGTATATATCCGGCACCAGCACCATATCCGCATCGCCAAAGCTGGTCGCGTATTTGTCTTTGAGCGTTTTGGCGCGCGTGTAGCTGTTGCACTGGAACACCACCCATATCTTTTTGTGCGGGTAGCGCTTTGCCGCCTGCAGGCACGCCATGATCTCGGCGGGGTGGTGGGCATAGGCGTGGATGACTTTAACGCCGTTCTTCTCGCCCATCAGCTCGAAACGGCGGCCCGCCAGATGGTAATGCGTCAGCGCTTTGGCCGCGTCATGAAGGTCGACGCCGAACGTGTCGTGGCAGACCGCGATGGCGGCCAGCGCGTTATTGATGTTGTGCCGGCCCACGACAGACAGCCTGACCCGAACCGTGCCGTCCGGCGTGACGGCGTCGAACGAGCCGCAGCCCATGGTGTCGTATTCCTCGTTGGCGGCAATGTAGTTCGCGCCTTCAAAGCCGTATGTGACGGTGCGGCGGCCGCAGGAAGTGGCAAGCTTTTGCACCAGCGGGTCGTGCACGTTGGCAAAAAGCGTGCCGGACCCTGGCATCAGCGCCACGAATTTTTCAAACGCTGAATAGATGTGGTTGATATCCTTGTAGTAATCGAGATGGTCGTCGTCGATGTTGTTGATCAGCACGCAGGTGGGG
>JAAXZP010000307.1 GCA_012719815.1 Christensenellaceae bacterium | reverse complement strand
TCCCCATTTTTCCGCCCAAATCGACCAGTTGGTCCGGATAAAGCCTCAGCCTCTCGAAGAAAGCCTCATCTGCACCGCTTCGTGCAAAAAACGAGCGCAGGTATGCCGTATCGCTGGCAAACCCGTCCGCCGTTTTTCTGATCATAGGCGTTGGAAAATCATCCAGCCCGAGGTATTCCCTTATGGCGTTGCACGCGGCTTCATGGGCGGCGATAGTCTCCTCAGCGGTGTCACCATGGGCAATCATTCCGTGATTGCCTAAAAAAATCAGACTTGGAGCCACGCCATTCTGTTTCAAATAATCGTCCGTTGCACGCTTGATAGCCAGAGCAAGACGGAAGCCCGGATCAATATAGGGGATATAGACGTATCCGAGACCTTTACCTTTGAGCGCTTTTATGGCGATGTCCTCGCCCTCTTCGCTGCAAAAAAGGATGTTCGCGTAAACGGCGTGCGTATGGAGCACGCATTTACCGAGAAACGCGTGAAATCCCACCTCAACAGAAGGTCTCTTATTCTCCATACCGGGCAGCAGCACCACGCTGCTAAGGCTCTCTTCCAGGCTTTCCTTCTCAAAATCCTTATTTTCCGCCGTGTTAACCGTGTTGTAATAATTTAGTATTTTTTGATAGTCAACCGTGACGTAGCCTTTCTCCGGTGTTATTTCTTCCAACGTATACCCACTGGCCTTTATCGCCATCAGTCTGTCGTCAAATTTGACGCTGGTATTTCCGCCGCCCCCTTGCACGTAGTCTTTACGAGCACCCGCATACGACGATATACTCACCAGCTGGGCTTTGCCAATACTGTACATAGCTTCTCCCTCATGTTGTATTCGATTCGTGCTCAGCAATATTTTCGTTTAATAATCTCGCACAACTTTGCCGCCAGTTGTGCGTGCCCTTCTTCGTCCAGATGAACGCCGTCCAAATCGCTGGCTTTCGCAATAGTCCCCGCATCCAAAAAGTCGATACCGTAGGCAGATGCGATTTTTTCACATTCCGCCGGCAGCCGCTCCATCTTCTCCTTTGCCCCTGCAAGCATATCCTGCCAATCCGTCAAGCGGCCGATACGCACCGGGCATACCAACAGCACGTCAGGAGCTCCACCGCCGCGTCCGACCTTTGAGCCAAGGATACGTCGCACCAGATTCTCCAGACCCGCTGCAATATCACATACTGGTAGCGAAAAGCGCGCTTTAGCATCGTTGGTACCCAACATCAATACCACCATATCCAGCGGTTTATGACTTTGGAGGCACGGCATCAAGTATTTTGCTCCGTTCTTGTCCTCTTCAATCGGGTCGTCCCAGACAGTGGTACGTCCTCCCAAACCCTCTTCTATGATATAAAAGTCGCTACCCAGCAGCTTCTGAAGTCTTCCGGTCCAGCGTATTTCCCGTTCGTAACGTTCGCCATTTGATCCGGTAATATAGCCAAATGTGTTGTAATCCCCGAAACAAAGAATAGTATACATCCTTTATCTTCCCTTACAGTTTTGTTAGAATTATAATACTATTGTTCGTTTTGCTGCTGCAAAGCGGACATACAGGTGATGTGGGGTGCCGAGCAGCACCCCACATCCCGACACCCTTTTTAGAAGTTATAATCGTCCACGTTATCAGCCGTCAGTTCCAGCGGCGGACCGCCGTAAATAATATTTTTGGCACTGATCACAGCCTCGCCGTATTTGCCAGCGTTAAAGGTAGCGCCTTCTTTGATCTCAAAGCCGTCAAATACGATCGCTTTGCAAAGCTCTCCCGCAACAACGCCCATCCGGTAAGTATCCCAAAGTATAGCCCCTTGTGATACGCCGGATTTTAGGAACTCGTTTGCCTGGTTCGGGAACTCCGTGCCATATACCAGCACCTTGCCTTCGAGGCCGGCATTTTGCACCGCCTGACAGGCCGCGATGTACGCCACCGTGGTCGGGCAGAGAAGACCTTTAAGCGTATCATACTTCTGGATGGCCGCCTGCGCTTCTGTCAAGCTCTTCTCAGGTTCGTCGTTTCCGTAAACCACCTCAAGCAGATTCAGTTTAGAATATTCGGGCTTAGCCAGCATTTCCTTGTATATCTCGATCTGCCTGTTCTGGAACGGAGAGTCGGTGGTTGCAGATATCACAACGAAATCACCTTCACCGTTCATGATATCCTTAAATACCTCGATGCTACGATAACCAACCTCTTCATAGTTGGTGCCGATGACACAGGCGTCACGATGAGATTCGTTTCCCGTAATATCATCGTTGAGCATGATCACCGTAATTCCCGCAGCACGCGCTTCATCACACACGTCATTGAGCGCATCCACGCTGGTCGGGGAAATGCAAATTACATCAACACCCTTTTGTATCTGCGCCTTAATTAAGGGGATCTGTGCCGTCGGGTCTACCACGTCGGCGGCGGTCATTTCATAAGTACCACCGGCAGCCTCTACCACATCTTGGAGCCCTTGACTGATGGGATCAAAATACGGATTACCCGTCTGAATCGGGATATACACCACATGAAGCCCTTTGGCATCACCAGGCTCGGCCGCCGCAGACGTCTCAGCCGGTGCCGCCGATGGTTGCTCAGGGGCCTGTGATTCCACCGGTCCAGATCCAGGTGCTTTCGTGCATCCGACAAGGCTCATTACAAGTGCCAAGCAGATCACGAATGCAATAACAACACGTTTCATTACCATTCCTCCTTTATTATTATCTCAGGTATTGTTATCTCAGGATTGATCCTGATACTTGTTTAACTTATCAGTCAATATAATGACAATGATCAGCATCAGACCGATTACCAGCAACTGATCCATTCGGCGAAGATTGACCAGCGTCATCGACGTTTTGAGCAACACAATGACTAAAAACGCCAGTGCTGTGCCGGTTAAGCTGCCCCGTCCGCCCGAAAATGCCGTACCACCAAGCAGCACCATGGTGATGATATCCAGTTCCCCACCGACACCGATGCTGTATTTGGCAAGCCCCAAGCGCGAAAGGGACATCAGTCCGGCAATGCCTTCTGAAAGACCGAGCAATCCAAAGAGAACCAGTTTCACACGAACAACATGAACAGCAGAGTAGACGGCCACCTGCGGCTGGCTCCCCACCGCGACCACCTTGCGGCCAAAAAATGTCTTTTTCAAAATAATCTCCATTATGATCGTCAGTACAACAAATATCACAATAGGCATAGGCACTACACCGAACAGCAGCATCCGGTCGATACCCACAAACCATTCCGGAAAACCGGATATCGAACCGTCGCCTATGAGCACCTGCGCAAGCCCACGATACATACTCATCGAACCAAGCGTGATGATCAGTGAAGGTATCTTTGTCACCGTCACCAAAATGCCATTGAAAAGCCCTAACACCAAGCCCAGCAATAATCCGATCGGTATAACCGCCTCCATGCTCATCCCGCTTTGATAGAGCACCGCGCTAACACAGGATACCAGAGTCAACGCCGATGCTACCGAAAGGTCTATCTCTCCGGCGATCATTAGATAAGTAAACGCCAGCGCGATGATTCCAAGTTCAGTATACAGCGGCATGGTCGAAAGAATATATTTCAGATCGAGAAAATCAGGCGATATGAGGGTTCCGGCTACAATGCTGATTATAAAGAAGATAAATATGCTCAGTTCCGGGCGGAGTACCTTTTTAGCAACCGAATTTTTCTTTGTGTTTTCCATCTTTTAAGCCTCCTGCCCTTTTACCAGCCTGGTTTTGATAAGTTTCTCGATAATCACCGCAATTATGATAATGGCTCCGTATATCGCGTCCTGCCAGTATCCCGAAATGCCGATATACGATATGGAATTGTATATAACGCCGAGCAGCAGACACCCCAGCACAGTGCCCAGCGTGGTGCCAACACCGCCGGCCATACTGGTTCCTCCAATCACCGCAGCCGCCACTGCGGTAAACTCCATTCCAGATCCTGCCGTCACGGGGTTCACATATCCCACACGAGATATAAACAGCATCGCCGCAAATCCACTCAGCCCGCCCGCAATTATAAACACCAGCATGGATATGCGTGTCGCATTGAAGCCGCGCAGCTCCGCTGCCTCACGGTTGCAGCCGATTGCGTATATCTCTCGGCCGGTTTTAAAACGCCGCAGGAATAAGGCCACCAGTGCCGCTGCCGCAAATGCGATAATGACGGTATATGGTATGCCGATCACAGATTTCATTGGCTGCGAAAGCGCAATCAAGTTCTGCGGAATGTACATATTGTCGATCTGCTTGGCATTCATTAATATGAATATAAGTCCTCGGTAGATATTCATTGTGCCCAGTGTCACAATAACGGAGGGAAGTTTAAACCTGGTCACCAGTAAACCATTGATAAGCCCCAGGACCACGCCGATGCCCGTGGTGACCAGAAACACCACGATGATGGGAAATGATTTGTCGTAACGGAATATCGCACCACCCACTGTCGCGGCAAAACCCATAATCGAGCCC
>JAAXZP010000306.1 GCA_012719815.1 Christensenellaceae bacterium | reverse complement strand
GACAGCGCGCTGGCCTCGACGGGCACGGCGTGAAGCGCGCCGATGGCGGCCCCGGCGCCGAGCAGGCACTTTAGGGGCACGTTGCCCAGCGTGACCACCCCGCGCGGGGAGACCATCTCCAGCTCGCGCAGCAGCAGCGGCTGCATGCATTCTAGCTCTGCCCTGTTGGGCGGGCGGTTGGACACTGTGCCTTTGGGGCTTATCATGCAGGGGCGGAACTTGACGGCGTTGGTGATGTAGATATCCGGCCGGTTTAAGCGGATGGCGGCCAGGAACCCGTCCAGGTTTTTGCCGGCCTTGCCCACGAACGGGCGCGAGAGCCGCGTTTCCTCCGCGCCGGGCGCTTCGCCGACCAAACACAGCGCCGCGCCGGCCGGCCCTTCGCCGTACACCATGTCCCGGCTGGTTTTGCCGAAGGCCTGTGCGGCGGCCAGCATGTCGTTTCTCAATATGTCAGGACTCATTGGCGCCTCCGCTGCAGATTTCGTCGTATTTGGCCCGGATGGCGAGCAGGTCGCGCCAGGCGTCCTTTTTCAGCGCTTCGTTGCGCAGCAGCGCGGCCGGATGGTAGGTGGGCAGTATCCAAAAGCCTTTGACCTCGTGCCAAACGCCCCTGTCCCGCGTGATGCGGATATCGGTTCCCAGAATATACCGCGCTGAGATGCGGCCCAGGCACACGATGATTTTGGGCTTGATGATGGCCACCTGCGAGCGCAGGTAACCGATGCACGCCGCGGCTTCGTCCGGCTGGGGATCGCGGTTGCCCGGCGGGCGGCATTTGACGATGTTGGCGATGTATACCGTGTTGCGGTTAAACCCGATGGACGCCATCATCTTGTCCAGAAGCAGCCCTGCCGCGCCCACGAACGGGCGGCCCAAAAGGTCTTCGTCCCGGCCGGGGCCTTCGCCGATGAACATCAGCCGCGCGCGCGGGTTGCCCTCGCCGAACACGACGTTGGTGCGCGTTTTGCACAGGCCGCACCGGGTGCAGGCGGCCACCTCGTTTTTCAGCTGCGTAAGACGGGCGAGTGACATAGGCAGATGAATGTATGCTCCTTTGTGCGCTGCCGCGCCCGACCAATACGGGAACGGCAGCCTTGAATAAACATATTATATCATTTTTCGACGTGGACGTGAACTGTATAGCTTTTGGCGCAATTTTTACGATTCATTAACAGTTGGCGGTATGAATTTTTGAAATTTTCGTTTATAATATTGTCAACGGTGATATCATAGTTATATACATTAATAATTGATCGAATAATTGCTCACAGGATCCGCATAATTCTTGACAAAGGGTGCCGAATATATTGGAGGAAATCTTTAACGCATTAAAAAGCAGCTTGCTCTATTTTACATGGAAGGATATCATCGATATCCTGCTTTTGGCTGTCGTCATTTACTGGCTGCTGAAGCTGACCTCCAAGACGCGCGCGATGCAGGTGCTAAAGGGCCTTGGCATCATACTCGTGGCAGCTTGGGTGATGGATTTTCTGCACCTGGCGGGCACCGCGTGGATTTTGAACTACGTGCTGCAGATCGGCGCGCTGCTGATCGTGATCATATTCCAGCCGGAGCTGAGGCGCGCGCTGGCAAAGCTGGGCCGCGGCCGCATTGATTTGACGCCGCCCAACGTGGTCAACGCGCAGGAAGTGGTGGAAAACATATTGAAGGCGGTGCTCAACCTGTCCAAAAAGCGGGTGGGCGCGCTGATCGTTTTTGAAAGGAAGACCGGGCTCAAAGAGGTGATCGAGAGCGGCACAAGGCTCTCCGCGGTGATTTCGGCGGAGCTGCTGGAAAACCTGTTTTTCACCAACTCGCCGTTGCACGACGGGGCGGTGATCATCCGTGAGGATACCATGGAGGCGGCAGGCTGTTTCCTGCCGCTGAGCGACAATAAGCAAATCGGGCAGGAGCTGGGCACCCGGCACCGCGCGGCGCTGGGCATCTCCGAAGTGTCCGACAGCGTGACGCTGGTGATATCCGAGGAGACCGGCGTGATATCCGTCGCTCAGGACGGCACGCTGATACGGTATCTGGATTCCAAGGCGATACGCGACCTGCTGGAGGAGCTGTACTACGTCAAGCAGTCCAACAGGTACCGGGCGCTGCGGCTGAAGAGGAAGGGGCGTGACGAACGCGAACATGAAAAAAGTACTTGAGTTCGTCTGGCGCCTGCTGCGCAGCAACCTGCTGCTGAAAATCGTGTCTCTTTTTTTCGCGGTGGTGCTATGGAGCTATGTGCTGACGCAGACCAACCCCACCCGTGAGCAGGGCTTTGCCGACATACCGGTGCGCTACGCCAACCAGGAGGTGCTGAGCGCCCAGAACCTGACTATTTCGGGCAGCTTTTCCGACGTGCTGGATATGGTGGACGTGCGCATTGAGGTCAACCAGAACGATATCAAGTGGCTGTCCCGCGGCAGTGTGGACGCGTATGTCGATCTTTCCGCCATCAACGGGGCGGGCAAGTATAAACTGCCGGTACAGGCGAAGCCCAATGTGGGACAGGCGGTGGAGATAAGCCCCGCCTTCGGCGAGCTGATCGTGTATCCCCTCAAGACGCGGCAGGTGCCGGTGAACGTCAACATCACGGGCAGCGTGGCGGACGGCTATTACGCGATGACGCCCGAGATAACGCCCAATGTGGTGACGATATCCGGCGCCAGCGTGGATGTGGACAGGGTATCCAGCGCGGTGTGCGATATCGACCTTAGCGGGCTCACCGAAGGGTATAACAAGAGCGTGCCCATCCGGCTGCTGGACAGCGAGGGCAACGAACTGGACAGCGCGCTGTTCTCCGGCGGCCAGACGTCCGTGATCGTCAAGCTGGACGTATTGGCCACCAAGGTGGTGCCGGTGGACGCGAGCAGCGCCATACTCGGCCAGAATGAGCTGGCGACGGGCTATGAGATTGCGAGCATCACCAGCAATCCTCAGAGCGTGACGATCGCCGGGAAGCCCGATGCCATCAGGGGCGTCTCCAGCGTCAGCCTGATGCCTTATATGATAAGCGGCGCGAGCGGCAGCGTGGCGGTGATGCTGGATTACCAGCCGCCCGAGGGCGTCAGCGTGCTGGCGGACGGCAAGGCCGAGGTTTACGTGGAGATACGGGAGATTACGGATAAGCGCCGTTACGAAAGAGTCCCGATTGAAGTGCGCAACCTGGGACAGGGCCTGACGGCGCATCTGGAAGTAACCCGCACCGACGTGACGGTGATGGCGGGAATTCCGCGGCTCTCGCGTCTCAAGCGTTCGGATATCGTGCCGTATGTGGACCTTGACGGCAAGGGCCGCGGCAAGTACACGGTGCCCGTGCAGTTTGAACTGCCGGACGGTTTCACAGCGGAGAATTTTTCTTCCGATGTGGCTACGGTGGTCGTGACGATCAACTGAGCGAAAATGTGGTTATAATACTGGAGGGGCGGTGTAGTCCGTCCCTTTTTGATGGACGGGAGATATCGGATGGCAATTGAGCTGAGCGGCCTTGCTATGCCGCAGGGCAGCGATGACAATGAGATAAAACAGGCGGCGGCGGCGCGGCTTGGTATAAGGCCGGACGACATTTTACGGCTGCGCGTGGCCAGGCAGTCGCTGGACGCGCGGCGGGACGTGCGGCTGGTGCTGACGGTGCAGGTGTGGCTGCACGACGGCAAACGGCAGCGCAGCCTGGAACAGCGCTTCGGCCGTGTTGAGGTCCGGCCGGAGCAGCCGGTGGCGTACGGCCATAGGGCGCCGGGCCAGCCGGTGGTGGTGGGCGCCGGGCCGTGCGGGCTGTTTGCGGCGCTGACTTTGGCCCAGCACGGATACAAGCCGCTGCTGATCGAACGCGGGCGCGATATGGACAGGCGGGTTCGCGATGTGCAGCGGATGAGCGCGCAGGGTGTGCTGGACGAGGAAAGCAACGTGTGTTTCGGCGCAGGCGGCGCCGGGGCTTTTTCGGACGGCAAGCTGACCACCCGCATCAAGGACCCGCGGACGGAGCGCGTTCTTATGACACTGGCGGAATGCGGAGCGCCGGAGGAGATACTGGTACTCGCCAAGCCGCACACCGGCACCGAAAATATCCGCAAGGCCGTGACGGGCATACTGGACAAAATCAGGCGGCTGGGCGGCACGGTGAGCTTTGAGAGCAGGCTGACCGGCATTTTGGCGTCGGGCGGCGAGCTGCGCGGCATCACCTATGTCAAAAACGGCCTTCAGCACAGCGTGGAAACGCGTGCGGCGGTGCTGGCGATCGGGCACAGTGCGCGCGATACTTATGCCATGCTGCACGCGGCGGGGCTTCGGATGGAACCAAAGCCTTTCGCGGTGGGCATAAGGATCGAGCACAAGCGCGAATTCATAGATAGGGCGCAGTACGGCGCGGCGTTCGGGCACCCGGCGCTGGGCGCGGCGGAATACCGCCTGACGTCCCGCTGGGGCGAGCGCGGCGTGTATACGTTTTGCATGTGCCCCGGCGGCGAGGTGATCTGCTCGGCGACCGAGCCGGACGGCGTGGCGGTGAACGGCATGAGCTATTACGCGCGGGACGGGGAGAACTCCAACAGCGCCGTGGTGGTGGCGGTTTCCCCGGCGGACTTTGAGCCGGGGGCGCTGGGCGGTGTGGCGTTTCAGCGGCGGATGGAGCGCGCGGCCTATACGCTGGCGCGCGGCGGATTTGCCGCGCCGGCTCAGACTTTGGGCGACTTTTTTGCCGGGCGCGCGACGCGGGTTTTCAGCGGCGTGACGCCAACCTACCGCCCGCGCGTGACGGGTGCGGACCTGCACGAATGCCTGCCGGATTTTGTGGCGGCGGCGATTGCGGAAGGGCTGCGCGATTTCGGCAGGAAGCTCAAGGGTTTTGACAGCCCGGATGCGGTGCTGACCGGGGTGGAGACGCGCACGTCCGCGCCGGTGCGGCTGGTGCGCGACGCGTCTTTTCAGGCGGAGGGCGTGGCGGGGCTGTTTCCCGCGGGCGAAGGCGCGGGCTACGCGGGCGGCATCGTGTCCGCCGCGGTGGACGGGATCAAATGCGCCGAGGCGCTGATGCGCGAATTTGCGCCGCCGGCATAGTATAAAGGAGAACGCATGAAAAAAATAACGGTGCTGTTTGGCAACTACGGCAGCGGCAAGACGGAGCTGTCGCTCAACTTCGCCCTGGCGCTGGCGGAAAAGAGCCGCAGCGTGGCGCTGGTGGACCTGGACATCGTCAACCCGTATTTCCGCTCGTCGGAACATGCGGAGATGCTGGAGGGCCGGGGCATACGGGTGATCGCGCCGGTGTTTGCCAACACGGCGGTGGACGTGCCGTCGCTGCCGCCCGACGTGTACGCGGCGTTCGGGTACGAATACGCGGTGTTTGACTGCGGCGGGGATCCGGTGGGCGCGGCGGCGCTGGGGGGCCTAAAACAGCGGTTTGACGCGATGCGGGACGACGTGGAGGCGCTGTTTGTGGTCAACACGCGGCGGCCTTTTCAGGACAGCGTGGAAAACCTGGAGGAGAGCCTGCGGCGCATCGAGGGCCGCGCCCGGCTGAATGCGGATGGGCTGGCGCTCAACACCAACCTCGGGCCGGAGTCGACGGGCGACGAGCTGGCGGAAGGCTATGAGCTTGCGCAGGAGCTGGCGGTGCGGACCGGCGGGCCGCTGCGCTGCGTGAGCGGCACGAGCGAGGCGCGCGCGGCGTTTGAGGCGCGATGCCCCGGATGCGCGGCGGAAAGGATTGAGCTTAGGATTTATACGCGGCCGGATTGGCTGGCATAAAGGAGCGGGACATGGGCGTTTACGGCAATATTCTGGATACCATCGGCAACACGCCGCTGGTGAGGGTCAACAAGATTTGGACGAAGGACGCTGTAGAAATATATGCCAAGGTGGAGGGCACCAACCCCACCGGCAGCATCAAGGACCGCATCGCGCTTAAAATGGTGGAGCAGGCTGAAGCGGAAGGCGTGTTGAAGCCGGGCAAGACCATCATCGAGCCGACCAGCGGCAATACCGGCATCGCGCTGGCGATGATCGGCGCGGTGAAGGGCTATGACGTGGAGATCGTGATGAGCAGCGCCGTGTCGGTGGAGCGGCAGCAGATGATCAAAGCGTTCGGCGCGCAGGTGATACTGACGGCGGCGGAAGAAGGCACAGACGGCGCGATCCGCAAGGCGCGCGCGCTGGTCGCTGAGAATCCGGATAAGTATTTCATGCCCGACCAGTTCACCAACCGGTACAACAAGCTGGCGCACTACTCCACCACCGCGGAAGAGATCATCCGCGACACCAAGGGGCGCATCACGCATTTCGTGTCCGCTCTCGGCACGTCGGGCACGCTTATGGGCACCGCCAAACGCCTCAAGGAATTAAGCCCCGATATCCGGATCGTGGAAGCGCACCCGGTTAGAGGGCATTACATTCAGGGTCTAAAAAACATGAGCGAAGCCATTGTGCCGGAGATATACGACCCGTCGCGCATCGACATGTCCATCATGGTGGAATCGGAGGAGGCGTTTGCGATGGCACGGCGCATCGTGCGCGAGGAAGGGATATTCTGCGGCATGTCGTCCGGCGCGGCGATGCTGGCGGCGCTGCGCGTGGCCGAGACGCTGGAGAGCGGCGTTGTCGTGTGCATATTCCCGGACCGGGGCGAAAAGTACCTCAGTACAGCGCTGTTCCGGCAGGCATAGGAATTTCCGCAAACGGCAGCAAACCCAAATAAAAAACCGCCGTGGCCTGTACGGCGGTTTATTTGACGCCGGATGGTTAGCCGACGCGGCGGGCAAAGGCGAAGTGGCCGGCCCAGTAGGAGTTGGAAAGCGTGCTCACCATGACCTTTCCCTGTCCGGACGACGCGTGGACGAACTGTCCGTCGCCGATGTAGATGCCCATATGGTTGATGCTGCTCCAGGACTCCGAGTAGAAGAACAGCAGATCGCCTTTTTTAAGGCTGCCGGTGCCGGTGATCTTGGCCCAGGAGCTCACCTGGCTGTAAGCCGCTGACGACAGCCGGGACACTGAGAAGCCCGCGTTCATCATCGCGTAATAGGCAAGGCCGGAGCAGTCGAACTTGTCGGGGCCGTTGCCGCCCAAAAGATACGGGTCGCCCAGCTGGGCGAGCGCGATGTCCGCAATGGCCGCAGCATCGGGCGCGGACGCCGCGGGGGCAGAAGCCTTGGAGAACGCCTGAATACGCGTCTTGGGCCCGGCAATGCCGTCCACCGCGAGGCCGCGCGCTTTCTGGAACGCTTTGACGGCGGCCAGGGTAACCTCGCCGTAGTGGCCGGTGCCTGTGCCGGAGAAATATCCCAGCTCTTTCAGCCGAAGCTGAAGCGCCCGCACGGCTTCGCTGCTGCTACCCGGCTTTAGTATCAGGCTCTTCGCGGAGGACGAATACAGCCTGCTCTGGGTAGCGCTGCCGGCGACGCCGTCCACCACGAGGCCGTGGTTGCTTTGGAAACGGATGACGGCCGTTTGGGTCGCAGAACCGAAATAGCCTGTCGCCTCGGAGAAGTCCGCATAGCCCAGCGCGATCAGCCTGCTTTGGAGCTTGGTGACCTCGCTGCCGCTGACGCCAAGCTTGAGCACGGGGCTGGCAGCCAGCGCGGTGGGCGCCATGGCAATCAATACGGCGATCATGCAAACAACAGTGACAATGCGCCGCAGATGTTTTTTCTTCATATTTGTTGACTCCTTTCGCAGCTGTGGATTGTGCATACAGTGATGGTGATATTATAACAAGGGATTTATTGCGGCCTCAAAAAGCGCTATTTGGGCGTATGAAGGTATAAACGTTTATGATTTAAAATATGACAATTATATTAAGATAAAGTTACAATTTGAAGGCGTATGCTTCGTTTTAAGCAGTTTGCGGCATAAAAATCAGGAAAAAGAGAAACAAGCTGGGATAAAAACCGACGGAGAGAGAAGAAGCAGGAAAGTCAAAAAGCGAGATAATTTATAGGCGGGGAGAACTGTGGCTTATAAACGCCTGACTTTCGGAAATTCGGGGCTATACGGCGCAATACGGCGAAAACCGCAGCTTTTTCGTAAATCGAAAAAGAGGCCTTGTTCGGCCTCCTTTTTTGTACCTGTTAATAGTTTTGCGCGAACAGCTCGAAGAAGGACTTGGGATGAGCGCACACCGGGCATTTCTCCGGCGCTTCCTTGCCCACAAAACGGTGTCCGCAGTTGGAGCACTTCCATTCAACGGGCACATCCCGCTTGAACACGATGCCGTTTTTGATGTTGTCAGCAAGGATTTTGTAGCGTTCCTCGTGTTTCTTCTCGACGCCGGCCACGCCTTCAAACATAAGGGCGATTTCGTTGAACCCTTCTTCGCGGGCCTCCTTGGCCATGCGCGCATACATATCCGTCCACTCGTAGTTTTCACCGGCCGCGGCGTCCAAAAGGTTTGTCATCGTATCCCCAATCGGCGACAGCAGCTTAAACCACAGCTTGGCGTGCTCTTTCTCGTTGTCCGCCGTTTCCAGGAACAGCTGGGAGATCTGCAGATAACCCTCTTCTTTGGCCTTGGAGGCGTAGAATGTGTACTTGTTGCGCGCCATCGACTCTCCGGCGAACGCTTCCTTCAGGTTTTTTTCCGTTTTGGTACCTTTCAGATCCTTCATGATGTATCCTCCTTGCTATATATGTTCGATTATGCTCGTTTCAAGCTTTCCACAGGCCGTGCAGGTTGCAGTAGGCGTAGACCTCCGCGATGTCGCCCGCCTTGACCGGGAACGTGGCTTCCGGCAGGCCGCCCACCGTGAGACGCGCGCGGTCGCCCAGGCCGTTTTTGCGCACGATTTCGATAAACACGATGTGATGCTCCTCCGTCATGGGATGCGGCGCGCTGCCCACCTTGATAGTGGTGACGTCTCCCTCAGGCACGATGACAGGCACGTGCTTTTCCTTGCTGGCGTCTACCGTGTTGGCCTTCAGCAGGGTCATTTTCTGTCCGCAGCAGACCAGAGAGGGATTGCCCGGACACAGCACGCCCACAACCTGGCCGCAGATTTCGCAATAGTAATAATCACCGTAATTCGTCATAACATATCCTCCTTATCGTTATTTTTGGCGGTGCAATTTCCGCAAATGCCATAGAATGTGATGTGGCATCCTTCCAGCTGGTGGGGGTGGCCATGAGTACTCTCCATAGCCTTTTGCTCGGCGTTGTCGGTGTCGATATCGTAGACGCTTCCGCACTCGCGGCAATAGAAATGGGAGTGCATGCTGGTGTCCGCATCGTAACGCTCGAAAGCGCCGCCGCACACCACCCGCTGTATCGTCCCCTGGGTTTCCAGTATGTTGAGGTTGCGGTATACGGTGCTCAGGCTCAGATTGGGGAAGGCAGGCCGCATGCGCTCGTACAACCAGAAAGCGTTGGGATGCGATTTCGTGGATTGCAGGAGCTCAAGCATGTATTTTCTTTGCCGGGTGTTTCTCACCGGCTTACTAGGTTTAGCCATAGAACTGACTCCATTATTAATAATAATTCTTAATAAGAATATAGCATCGAAACAGCGGTTTGTCAATATTGTTTTGGGGAAACTTCCAGATTTTTTGTAACCTTGCTAAATCGATGCTGGAACACCCTTTATTAT
>JAAXZP010000305.1 GCA_012719815.1 Christensenellaceae bacterium | reverse complement strand
GGGCAGCAGCTCGTCGTACTCGCCGCCGGGCCCCTCGTCTTCGCCCGTCATGTTGATGCCCGCGGCCGCCTCTTCGTCGAACACGGTCTCGTTGCCCGCGGAAACGTACTGCGTCACCGCCTCGATTTCCTCGTCGGACACGTAGCAGCCCTGCAGGCGTACCGGCCGCGGCGCGCCGGTGGGGTGATACAGCATATCGCCGTTGCCCAGCAGCTTCTCCGCGCCGTTCTGGTCCAGTATGGTGCGCGAGTCCACGCCGGAGTTTACCTTAAACGCGATGCGCGTGGGTATGTTGGCCTTGATGATGCCCGTGATGACGTTGACGGACGGCCTTTGCGTCGCCACCACCAGGTGGATGCCCGCCGCGCGGCCCAGCTGCGCGATGCGGCAGATGGAATCCTCCACCTCGCGGGGGGACGACATCATCAGCTCCGCCAGCTCGTCGATGACCACTACGATGCGCGGCAGCGTGGATTCGCCTGCGGTACGCGCCAGGTCGTTGTAGCGGATGATGTCGCGCGCGCCCTTTTCCGCGAACATCTTGTAGCGCGTGGTCATTTCGGAAACCGCCCAGTTGAGCGCGCCCGCCGCTTTCTTGGGCTCCGTCACCACCGGCACCAGAAGGTGCGGTATGGACTTGAACGCCGACAGTTCCACCACTTTGGGGTCTATCAGCACCAGCCGCACGTCGTCCGGCGACGCCTTGAACAGTATGCTGGTCAGCATCGAGTTGATGCACACGCTCTTGCCCGCGCCCGTCTCGCCGGCGATCAGTATGTGCGGCATCTTGGCGATATCCACGAAATAGTTTTTGCCCGCGATATCCTTGCCCAGCGCGAACGTGACGGGAGACGGCGCTTTCCTGAACTCGTCGGTCTCCAGCAGCGTGCGCAGGTGCACGAACGACACGTCGGAGTTGGGCACTTCGATGCCCACCGCCGCCTTGCCGGGTATCGGCGCTTCTATCTTGACGGTTTTGGCCGCAAGGTTCATCGCGATGTCGCTCTCCAGCTCCTTGATGCGCCGGACGCGCACGCCCGGAGCGGGCTTTAATTCATACCGCGTGACCACCGGCCCCTTGACGATATGCACCACCTCGGCCTCCACGCCGAAGTTGGCGAGCACTTCTTCCAAAAGGCGGGCGTTATGCCGCTGCTCTTCCATGCTGCCCGAATTGCGCGAGGGGCTGGGCGCCTTGTTCAGCAGCGAAATGGGCGGCATTTTGTAAGCCGCGCGGGGCTTTTGCGGCGCGGCTTTGTGCGCCGGCGCTGACGCCGGACGGGTGTCTTCCAGGTCCTCCTCCTGCTCGTCCGCCTCGTTCCCGCATCTGTCGTAGCTCTCGAACGTCAGGCGGCGGGGCGGCTCCTCGTACGTCTCCGCCTGCAGCCGCGGCTTCGGCTCCGGCATGGGCAGTTCTTCCGCCTTGCGGACCACGTCCACAGGTTCGTCGTCAAAATACGTCACAGGCTGCTTTTTACGCCGGAAGCTTTTTGTATTCAACGGATCGAGACCGTCGTCATCGTCGTCCGCGGCGATGCTCTCGCGCAGGTCTTCGATATAAAGGTGCCTCTTCTTGCGCTCCGCAACCGTTTCGCGGACAGTGTCCACCGTGCGCCGGCCCGCTGCCGCCACGCGCTGACTCATCTTTTTGAGCGACAGGTTGGTGAGCGCCAGCACGGACACCAGCAGCGTGGGCACAACCAGTATGATGCAGCCGATGCTGCCGATCAGCAGGTGGAAAGGATAGACGAGCAGGCAACCCACCGCGCCCGCGCCCACGCTGCGCGCCACGCCCAGGTTATATGAATCCGCCACGTACGGGAAGAATCCGTCTTTCAGGTTCAGCTGGTCCAGCCATATCGCGTGCGTCAGCGACAGCACCGAAATGATGAGCAGTATGATGAGCGCTACCTTACCTTTGTTGACTCTCTTGTTGCGCGCGGCGATAATCAGTATGCCCAGCAGGACAAATAAAAAGGGCACGGCGTATGTGTAAAGCCCAAACAGGCCCATCAACACGTCGCGCAGCGCCCCGCCCAAAATGCCGGTATCCGTCTGGATGTAAACGCAGACGCCTAAAAAAATGCCGATTGCAATGAATATAACGCCGGCGATCTCTCCCAGCGGCTGTCTTTCTTTTCTGGGCTTCGGGCCTGGTTTCCTGCCCTGCGGCATATACTTCACCCCGATGAATATTATATCATGCCAATAGAAATATACAACCTTTAGCCCGAGGGGGGATGTTGTCAATCTTAAGCGAATAATAAGGCCTGCCTGTAAAAAAGTGGGATGCAAGCGAAAACGCCGCATGATATTTGCGGCGTTTCAGCATGAATATTCAAGGTTTTTTGAGCCTTGGCCAGCGTTATACGAACAGCGAAACCAGCGTTTGTTTGCTGCCGTCCCATATGCCCCGGTCGGTCACTTTTGCGCCCGGCGCGGCTGGCAGCGAGAACGCGGCGAAAGGCATTATCGGGCTTTTGGGATCCAGCCCCAGCGTGCCGATGGCCTTGCGGAACTTTTCAGCCAACGGCGCGGCGTCCGCCACGGAGCCCGTCGTCATCAGTCCGCCCACGGGGAGCGCGATAGACGCCAGCAGTCTGCCGCCGTCCGCCGCGGCCATGCCGCCCTTCATGCGGATGACTTCGTTGGCCGCCGCCGCCATATCCTCCGGG
>JAAXZP010000304.1 GCA_012719815.1 Christensenellaceae bacterium | reverse complement strand
GGAATCAGATGCTTCAGGTCAATGCCGGGACATTTTAACACCATCCGGTATATGCCTTTAGCCACTTTCTCGTTGGAAACAATGGTTGCTCTTAAATTCTTCAGCATGATATTACTCCTGTATGTCCGTCAGGCTGACAGGTTTTAAGTCTGCATCCGTCCGGCCCGTTTTTATGCTCTGGAGCAGCACGCGCGCCGTATCCAGCGATGTGACGCATGGTATGCGGTGTTCCACTGCCATGCGGCGCAGCCTGAATCCGTCGCGGTCGGCTCTCCGCCCTTTGGTGGGCGTGTTGACGATCAGGCGCAGCCGGCCGCTTTCCACCAGATTCCGGATATCCGGCCCTTCGGACAGCGGGCGCACCGTGCTGGCCGCAACGAAGTTGAAGTTCAGCACATTGGCCGTTCCGGGCGTGGCATAAATATCGTAGCCCAGACAGTCCAGCACCGCCGCGATGGGAATCAGATCCTGCTTGTCGTTATCCGCCACCGTCAACAGCACTGCCCCCTTCTCATGGGGCAGCGAGAGGCCGGATGCTGTCAGGCCCTTTAATACGGCTTCGCTGAAGTCCTCCGATATGCCCAGCACCTCGCCGGTGGACTTCATTTCGGGCCCCAGGCTCACTTCCACATCGGTCAGCTTTTCAAATGAAAACACCGGTACCTTGACGGCGGTGATGCGGCGTTTCGGGTACAGCCCCATGCCGTAACCCATGTCCCTAAGCTTCTCTCCCAGGGACGCGCGCACCGCGAGCGATATCACGGGCACGCCGGTCACCTTGGAAATGTACGGCACAGTGCGGCTGGAGCGCGGATTCGCCTCGATCACATAGATCTGCCCACCGGATATCACATATTGTATGTTGACAACGCCTCTCACATCCAGCGCCAAAGCCAGCCGCCGCGTGATATCGATCAGTTCGTTCTGCTGTTTTTCCGTAATGCGCCGGGCAGGATATACGGCAATCGAATCGCCGGAGTGCACGCCTGCGCGCTCAATGTGCTCCATGATGCCGGGGATCAGCACGTCTTCCCCGTCGCAGACGGCGTCCACTTCCAGTTCCAGGCCGGTCATGTACTTGTCCACCAGCACCGGATGCTCCTGCTCGTACCGTCCTATGAAGCGCATGAACTCGCGGATATCATCCTCGTTCCACGCAATCTCCATGCCCTGGCCGCCCAGCACATACGACGGCCGCACCAGCACCGGATAGCCCAGAGACGCCGCGGCGTTCACAGCTTGCTGCTCATTTGTCACCGTCGCGGCCTTGGGTCGGCGAATATTCAGATTTTCCAGCAACGCCTCGAATTCTTTGCGGTCCTCTGCACAGTCAATGTTGGCCAGCGGCGTTCCGATGATGGGAAAACCCATTTCCTCAACAGCTTTGGCCAGTTTGATGGCGGTCTGTCCGCCAAACTGCACCACCACGCCCACGGGCTGTTCCTGCTCCAGTACGTTGCCTACCTCTTCCGGCGTCAGCGGTTCGAAATACAGCCTGTCGGATGTGTCGAAATCTGTCGAAACCGTTTCGGGGTTGTTGTTGATGATGACAGTGTCAAAGCCCGCTTTTTTCAGCGCCCAGACGCAGTGCACGCTGCAGTAATCGAACTCGATGCCCTGCCCGATGCGTATGGGCCCTGAGCCCAGCACCACAACAGTCTTGTTGGATGAGCGTCTCGCCTCATTCTCCTCGTCGTAGGTGGAGTAGTAATACGGGCTGACGGCGTCAAACTCCGCGCCGCACGTGTCCACCATCTTGAAAGTGGGCAGTATGCCAAGGCTTTTGCGCCGCTGGCGGATATCCTTTTCCGTTTGCCCCGTCAGCTGCGCGATGGCCGCGTCCGCGAAGCCCATGCGTTTGGCTCGCCTCAGCGTGGCATAGTCCAGCGCGCGCTCGCCTTCACGAGCGAAATGCTCCTCCAATTCAATGATGGCCTGCAGCCTGGCGAGATACCACGGATCGATGCGCGTCATCTCGCGAATGCGCCGGACGGATACGCCCTTTCTCAGCGCCGCCGCGATGAAGAATATGCGCTCGTCGTCCTGCTGGGCTATGCGCGCCAATAGCTGCTCTTCGTCCATACCGGCCGCAAACGGAAATCGCAGGCTATTTAGGTTCAGCTCCAGCGAGCGTATCGCTTTCAAAAAGGCGCTCTCGAAGTTGGCGCCGATGGCCATCACTTCACCCGTCGCCTTCATACGGGTGCCCAGCTGCTTGTTGGCCCTGGTAAATTTATCGAACGGCCAGCGCGGGAACTTGACCACCACATAATCCAGCGTGGGCTCAAAGCACGCGAACGTCTTGCCCGTCACGCCGTTTGTGATCTCATCCAGCCCGTAGCCGATCGCAATTTTCGCGGCGATCTTGGCGATCGGGTAGCCTGTCGCCTTGGACGCCAGCGCCGACGACCGGCTGACCCGGGGATTTACTTCGATCACGTAATACCGCATGCTGTCGGTGTCCAGCGCGAACTGCACGTTACAGCCGCCCTCTATCTTGAGCGCGTCGATAATTTTGAGCGCCGCGGTGCGCAGCAACTGGTATTCGGCGTCCCGCAGCGTCTGCGACGGCGCCACCACGATGCTGTCGCCAGTGTGGATGCCCACCGGGTCGAGGTTCTCCATGTTGCAGACGGCGATGCAGTTGCCCTTGCCGTCCCGGATGACCTCGTACTCGATCTCCTTGTAGCCCGCAACGCTTTTCTCAATCAGCACCTCGCACACGCGGCTGGCGGCAAGCCCGCTTTTTGTGATCTCCTCCAGCTCGGCGTCGCTGTGGGCGATGCCGCCACCCGTACCGCCCAACGTATACGCCGGACGCACGATAAGCGGATAACCGTGCCGCCTGGCGAAGTCCAGCGCCTGCTCGGGCGTATTGGCGATGACGCTCTCGATGACCGGCTCGCCAATCTCATCCATCAGCGCCTTGAACGCCTCGCGGTCCTCCGCCTTGCGGATAGACTCCACGCTGGTGCCCAAAAGCTCAACGCCCAGTTCGGCAAGCGCGCCGCTTTCCGCCAGCTCCATCGCGAGGTTAAGCCCCGTCTGCCCACCCAGCGTGGCGAGCAAGCTATCCGGCCTCTCCTTCAGTATGATGTTGCGGACCACCGGCACCGTCAACGGCTCGATGTATACCTTGTCCGCCATATCCGGGTCTGTCATGATGGTAGCCGGATTGGAGTTGACCAGCACCACCTCGATGCCCTCTTCGCGCAGAGCGCGGCAGGCCTGCGTGCCGGCGTAGTCGAACTCGGCGGCCTGCCCGATGACGATGGGTCCGGAGCCGATGACCAGCACTTTTTTGATATGCGGGTTTTTAGGCATGCTATCTCCTCATCCGGCTGACGAACTCGTCAAAGAGGTATGCGGTGTCCTCCGGCCCCGGCGACGCTTCGGGGTGGAACTGTACCGTGAACGCATCTTACTC
>JAAXZP010000303.1 GCA_012719815.1 Christensenellaceae bacterium | reverse complement strand
CCGGCAGCTCGGTGCAGGGCCTTCCCCACTGCTTTTCGGTGTACCCTTTCACCAGCTTCTCGTATATGTCCCGTCCCACCAGCGATATCGCCTGCTCTTCGAGGTTGCGCGGCTCGCCCGTGATCTCGGCGCGCTGCCGCTCGATCATCTCCTGCGCCTCTCTGGGCGTCACCACGCTCCACATTTTGTTGAACGTGTTCATGTTGAACGGGAGGTTATACAGCTCGCCTTTGTAGTTCGCCACCGGGGAGTTGATAAAGTGGTTCATCTCCGCGAACCCGCAGATATAGTCCCAGACGGACCGAAGGCTCGTGTGGAATATGTGCGCGCCGTAGCGGTGGATGTTGATGCCGTCGCGGCAGTCGCAATAAATGTTGCCGCCCACGTGATTCCGCTTCTCCACGACAAGGCAGGTTTTCCCCCGCCGCGTCGCTTCGTACGCGAACGTCGCGCCAAAAAGGCCGCTCCCCACGACCAGATAGTCGTATATCATAGGTTTAATCCTTTCATGCTTTGGTCAGCGCCCAGGGGCTTGCCCCTCATTGTATTGTTTACTATACCACCTTTTTCGCCCTTCGTGAAGTGCGCACCATTTTGGCAGAGGCAAGACTTATTGGTAGAAATATCTTGTGGATATGATATAATACCTATAGAAACCAATAAAATATTATTTATCAAAATGGTGAATAAATGAATATCAGATTAAAGATATATTCTTTCAGATTTGCTGAACAAGTATTAAATAGCAATCTCTCTTTGAAACAAGAAGTTGAACAAATATTGAGTGACCCTCGTATTGATGTTAGAAATCTCAGCAGACCTAAGTTTAATGCAATTCTTGATCAATTATTTTTGGAAAAAGGATGGCAGAGGCAACCCGCTGTATTTAATGAAAATATAGATGCGTATGCGAAAATGGACTTTTTAAAAAATAGAATCGGTATTGAAGTTGAGTTTGGTCATTCTTCTTTTATTGGCATTGACCTTCTTAAATTTCAAGTAGCTTCTTATTCTGGTTTTGATAAAATTGATGTTGGAATATATATCACAACTACCCGAAATTTTCAAAATATTATGAAAAATGAATTAAGACAAAATTGGGAAGGATCTCTCACATTTGAAAAGGTAGTCCGCTATTTACCTCTCCTTAAGAGTGCAATACAAGTACCTATCTATGTTATTGGTATTGACTTATAAGCATATTCCCTTAATTCGGACCGAATAGTTAACCAACACTAAAAGGCGGAGTTACGTCTCCGCCTTTCAGCCGTCCCAATGGTATTTATAAAATGTGTGGGCAAAACGGGCATATGCTCCGTCCTTCTCATCGTCAAATGTTTCTTTATATAATTTACGTGATATGCTTCGTGCGAGACGGATC
Organism: Christensenellaceae bacterium; assembly: GCA_012719815.1. Taxonomy (GTDB): domain Bacteria; phylum Bacillota; class Clostridia; order Christensenellales; family SZUA-584; genus SZUA-584. Next base: position 6,281 of record JAAXZP010000303.1, on the reverse strand, counting down.
CGCCCGCGAAGCCCACACCTTTCAGTTCTGCATAGTTTCGAGGAGTAAGGAACTGCGCAGAACCGTTAAAGCTGGCGGGGAAACGCGAGGTTTCCCGCCAGTCAAATCAGTATTTAATGAACTTGCTGCCGGGCACGCCGCAGATCGGGCACTTCTCCGGAACGGCCTTCTCGATGTTGCCGCACACCGGGCACAGGTAGTAGAACACCTCTTCCTCTTTGTCCAGGTTATCCAGCGCTTCCTGATACAGACGGGCGTGAACCTCTTCCGCCTGCATCGCGAACCTGAACGTCATCGCCGCCGCCTTGTTGCCATCGGCCTCGGCCTGCTTCACGATGTCGGGGTACATGTCCTTATACTCGTACGTCTCGCCCGCCACCGCGTCCTTTAAGTTGTCCGCCGTGCTGCCGATTTTGCCGGCCACTTCGAAGTGCTTGAGAGCGTGCAGCGTCTCCGCGTCCGCCGCCGCGCGGAACAGCTTCGCCGCGTTCAGCTTGCCCTCAGCCTCCGCCTGCTTCGCATACGCCGTGTACTTCCTGTTCGCCTGGGATTCTCCCGCAAATGCCGCCATCAGATTGTCGAGTGTGCTCATGATTTTACCTCCTGTTATATGTTTCTATTTCATTATTCCCTGCTGCCGGATTTTTTCCCCAACCGGCTCTCGATGGCCTTATTATACAACCATCCTTAACCAATTGCAATACTTATTCGTAATAATTCCGAATAATTTTTTCGGGAAGTTGAAATGTCGTGAAAGATAAGCTGTGGCATGATGGAAGCAAAACATGGCGGGAGGGCCTGTATGACGAAGAAAAAGGCGTTTCAGTTATACGCCGACTACCGGAGCACTATAGACGCGCTGTCCGACGAGGAGGCGGGGCAACTCATCAAGGCGGTGTTCGCGCACGAGGACGGCGAGGAGCCCGCGCTGTCCGGCGCGCTGCGCGGCATATTTTTGCTGCTCGCCAACCAGCTGGACCGCGACCGTGCGCGGTACGAGGAGATGTGTGCGCGCAACAGGAGCAACGGCGCAAAGGGCGGCCGCCCGTCCCAAAGCGACAAAAAAGCGGACGAACCCGCGGAAACCGGGACGGGCCCGTACGAAGCCGCCGTAACCGAAGAAAACCCAATGGAACCCGCCGTAACCCAGGGCAAACCCAAAAAACCCGATACGGATACAGATACGGATACAGATACGGATACGGATACGGAGAAAGAAAGAGTATCTGTCTGCGGCTCTGCGCGCCGCCCACACACAGCTTCGCCACAAAACCGTTTTGTGCCGCCCACGCTGGAAGAGGTGATGGCGTACTGCGCCGAGCGGGGCAACAGCGTGGACGCCCAGCGCTTCATCGACTTCTACGAGTCCAAGGGCTGGATGGTGGGCTCCTCCCCCATGCGCGACTGGCGCGCCGCGGTGCGCGGCTGGGAAAGGGACGAGCGCGCCTCGCCGAAAGACCAAAGCCCGCCTCCTGAGCCGCCGCAGCCTGTATACAGCGAGGTGCTGTGATGGAAACGCTGACGATGAGAAACGTGATGCACTGCGAGGTGTGCCAGGACTCCGGCTTCGAGGTGGTGATGGAGGACGGCAGGCCGGTGGCAAAGTACTGCGCGTGCCTGCCCCGGCGGCGGACGCTGTATTACCTGAAGAAATCCGGGCTGGAGGGCGTACTGGAGCGCTGCCGCTTCGACAACTTCCAAACCGGCGAGGAGTTCCAGCGGCGCATGCTGGAGCTGTGCCGGGGCTTTGTGGAGCAGGATGAGCGGCGCATGCTGTACCTTTCGGGCTGCACCGGCGCGGGCAAGACGCACCTGGGGTTCGCGGTGTGCGGGCACTTTTTAAGCCGCGGCAGGGGCGTTATATACAGGTCGTACCAGCAGCTGATGAACGAGATGAAAAGCGCGCTCAACAGCGACGCGTACGAGGAACTGCTCAGGGACTACGGCAGGGCGGACGTGCTGTACATCGACGACTTCATGAAGTACCCGCCCTCCGCCGCCGACATCCGGCACTCGTTTGAGCTCATCAACCGGCGCGTGATGACGCAGGGCGTCACCGTGATCACGTCGGAGCAGCCGCTGGACGCCGTCATCGGCTACGACGAGGCGCTGGGCGGGCGCATCCGGCAGCAGTGCGGCGAGTTCGCGCTTTACGTCGCGCCGGGGCCGGGCCGCAACTGGCGGCTGAAGTGACGGCAAAACCGCATCGTAAGAGGATGCATCGACAGCTGACGCTGGAATGATATAATGAAAACATACCCATTGTCTGGAGGGTAAAGCCGTGTTCTGGTTTAACAAAGAGGATGTATACATCGGCTACTCAATGGAAGAGTTCTATCAAATCAGGCATTTGCTCGGGAAACAGGCATCCGATACAGTTATAGAGTGATCAACCGTGCGGCTCGAAGAAGGGGCCGCTCCGGCAGTTTTGGCATCGATCCGGATTATGAAAGGCAATACGTCATCTCCGTGAAGAAAGACGATTATGAGGAAGCCAGGCATATTTCGGATACCGTTTTACACCAAAAGCCTTATTGACAGGACGCATAACCGGCGTTATTGATAGTTTCACCTCCCTGCGCCAGCATGACCCCTCCCCCGTCCATAAAAAAAGACGGCGCATAAGCGAGTGCGCCGCCTGTCTGATTGTCTAACCCTCCAGCAGCTTCTCCAGAGCCTGCCGCGCGCCAATCCGCGCGGTGTTCAGCGACTGCCAGCCGCCGTTTCTCGACCGGATGTAGGTCAGCCGGGCCTCCGCTGTGCTGCGGATGTCCTCCGTCATCAGCTCGGGATGGCGCTGCAAAAAGTCGCACACCGCGGGCATCGCGCTGTCGGACAGAACCATCAGGTAGCCCGTGTCGACGTCCTGCCCGACCCCCGCCGCTGCCGCCCGCTCGTACCTTTCTATGTTGCGGTTGGCGACGTAGCGCTCCGGACCTATCGCGGTGACGGTGCAGAAATACGCCAGCGCCGCCGCCATAAACAGCTTCACCACCTTTACCCGGGGCATGAATATCCTCAGCAGCACGATGGCATTTAAAACCAGCAGCAGCACCATGAACGAGTGCGACAGGAAGCGCAGCACGGTGTGCCCGAACGACGCTTCGTAGACCTCAATCCTCAGGTGCGACGACGCCATGATCACAAAGTTGAACGCGACCAGCAGGGTGAGCAGCGCTTTGATGTACGGCGGAATTTTGCCGTCTTTTAAGGCCGTGAAGCGCTGCGCCGCGAGTATGACGGCGAAGTTGATGCAGGTGACCAGCAGCAGCTCGCCGAAGCCGCGCACCGCGTACGCCGAGCTGGTGAGGCCCAGCACCGTCCGGATGGTTTCCTGCGGCAGGAAGAAATACCCGAACTGCACCGCCGCGAACAGCACGTACACCACGCCCAGCATCGTGAGCGCGATGCCGGTGGTCACCGCCGGTATCGGGCGGCCCGGCGCCTTCTCCCCCGCCTTGCGCTGGCCGGTGAGCTCCGGGCTTTTGGCGGAGGCGATCGGGGCCGTCACCAGCGTTGCGCCCAGGTAGAACACGAACAGGTACAGGATGATGTCGCCGAAGTCCAGAAAGCGGAAGAAAGCCTGCAGGGCGCCGGCTATGTTGGGGTCGGACAAAAGCAGCAAAGGCGCCACAATGAGCAGCAGCACCGCGCCGGCCGCCACGCCCGCCAGCACGCCCGCTTTCTTCTGCGAGCGGCCCCTGAAAAGCGCGCCGAAAAGGCCGGCGGAATACAGCCCCATCGCCAGAAGGCCCCGGTTGAGGCCGCCGAATATCAGGTCGGCGATAAACCCCGGGTGGTCCCAGCCGTACACCGCGTTGCCGGATATCACGAGGTACTGCGCCGCCATCACCAGCAATATGACGGGCACGCTCAGTATGTTTAGCACCGTATCCGTGGTAAAGAACAGCACCGCGAGCAGCAAAACCGGTATGGTGGCGATATACACCGGCCATTCCTGCCGGAACGTTCGCTGCACAAACAGGCCGCGGTTGATAAAGGCGAACGCGTACGCCGCCAGCACGAGGATGGTGAAGTTAAGCCCCGGCTCCCGGTGCACCAGAAGGTACGCGAAAAGCGCGCCGAAAACCGACGCGGAGGCGATGAGGCGGGGCGGCGCTGCGGCCCACGGCTTTTTCTCCGGCCTGGCCGCCTGCGCGGGGGCGGCTGCCCATTCGTACGGCTTATTCATGGCTTTTGCCCTCTTTTTTATCGTCTTCGTCCTTGGCCGTTTTGGATGCGGGTGTTTGTTTTTTATCTTTAGGGCTGTTCTCTATAAAATACTGCAAAAGGTAACTGTTATCCGTCATAACGCATGACCTCCGGTATTTTTTTCTTGAGCTGAGCTTAGCACAGGCAGTGGCGTATGTCAATTATTTTTTATCGTTTTTCGATATTAAATTATTGTTGCCCGTATTGTTTATCATATCGCGGACAGCGTTTTAATATGCATGCCGCCATAAAAAAGAACGGGCAGTAATTACCCGTCCTGTTGAAAACTCATATTTACTTTTTATCTCTTGGGCATTCAGCGTGAATCTATCTGTTTCATATATGTCCTCCAACGCTCACATTAAATCATATTAATGTATTTTACAGTTTAGCTGGTTGATGATATACGTTGCTGATATGTATAATATAATCAATCCTGTATAAAGGTGGTAATAATAATGAAATATGCAGTTTACAACGATAACAAAGATAGTTTTTGCATCTCATATGATTTGAGTAAAAATGAAGTAAAGGACATGAATCGAATAATCCATATAGCACAAACAATAAAAGCTATGGACATAATCGAATCAAATCATGATTGGATAACAGGCGGAGATATCATGGTTCATATTAATAACGGTAAAGTATACTGTGAAAAAATCAAATAAAGTAACAACATTAAAATTTTATATATATCAGTCAATGCAACTGTTGCATTACAGACATTGTTTAACCCAAGATTTTTCGCCAGATTGAAGGCGGCTATGCACAGTCCGGGTTGGATTACCGCGCATAGCCGCCGGCAAAGCGGCGAAACCAGAGGTTTCGCCAGGCCGAACAGGACGAACCGGCGATGTTCGCCCTGCCCTAGCTTTAAGAAATTCAAATTTTTCCGTGGGCAAGCCGGGCTATTTCACCCCAATAAGCAAATGCTTTTAGGAGAACCCCCGATCTTCATCCCAATTATCTCCTTGGCCTCTTGGCGTAGTCGCTCATCACTTCCTTGAGTATCTCCACCGTCTCCTGCGAGTCCGCGAGCTCCTGCTTCAGGCGGTTTATCTCCGCCTCCAGCGCCATCACGCGCAGCGATTCCAGGTCGCTCTGCACCCGGCTGGCCGCGCGCTCGCTGGCGTCTTTCTTTCTGGAAGGTTTCTGGCCCGTATGAATGCTGTGCTCTGCCATCGGTTTCACCTCATCCATCACATATTTCTCGTCCAGATACTCGTTGTACCGCCCGCGCTTCACGTAATGCGTGTGCAGCAGCTCGTGCGACAGATGCCCGTTGGGCTCACCCAGGAAGTCCTCGTAGAGCTTCTGCACTGCGGGGTTCTCGTGCGACTTGCGGAGCGGCTTGCTCGCGTCCTCGCTGTATCTGCCGCGCCTGCGCTGGATGCGCACGTCCGGGTCTTTGGAGCGCGGCTGGCCGCCGCCCATGATGCAGCCGCCGGGGCAGCCCATCACCTCGATGAAGTGGTACGGCGATTCCCCGCGCGCCACCTGCTCCATCAGCTGCTTCGCGCCCGCAAGGCCGCTGGTCACCGCCACTCTCACCGTCACGCCATTAAGGAACGAGTACTCCGGCAGCGGGTTCTCGATCAGAAGTTCGGCGGTTTTCACCTGGTCCAGCCCCACGATGGGCTCCACGTGCAGCCCGTCGAACGGCAGCTCGCGGCCGGTGACCACCTCGTACACGGTGCGCAGCGCCGCCTCCATCACGCCGCCCGTCACGCCGAATATGTCCGCCGCGCCGGTGGACAGGCCCAGCGGGCTGTCGAAATCCGAATCAGGCAGCTTGGCGAAGTCGATGCCCGCCTCGCGTATCATCTGCGCCAGCTCGCGCGTGGTTAAAACCGCGTCCACGTTGGGGCAGCCGTCGTTTTGCATCTCGTGGCGGCCTATCTCGAACTTCTTCGCGGTGCACGGCATCACCGACACCACGAACATGTCCCTGGGGTCCACGCCGATCTGTTTCGCGTAGAACGACTTGGCGAGCGCGCCCAGCATGGTGTGCGGCGACTTGCATGTGGACAGATGGTCAAGCTCGTCCGGGAAGGTATGCTCGATGT